>JBKQQQ010000381.1:0-8576 GCA_052144275.1 Streptosporangiaceae bacterium | reverse complement strand
CCGGCCGGGTCATCCAGGAAACCAGGCACTTCCACGAGGAAACCGGGACCACGACCCCCGGCCGGTCCAAGGAAGAGGCCCAGGACTACCGCTACTTCCCCGAGCCCGACCTGGTACCGGTCGCCCCCGACAAGGAATGGGTGGAGGGCATCCGGGCCAGCATTACCGACTCGCTGACTCACGTTTCGGTAGGACAACGAGTTGAATGGAACGTGGAGGAGGCACCGACACCGTCGAAGGTCCGCAAGAAGCTAGCAGACAAGTGGGGATTGTCTGAAGCGGACATGGAAGCGCTTAACAACGCCGAAGCGGTCGAATTGGTAGCCGAAACAATCGATGCCGGTGCCTCAGCTGCCGATGCGCGCAAGTGGTGGCTGGGCGAAATGGCCCGCCGCGCCAACGAGGCAGGCGTCGGGCTCTCCACGCTCGCGATCACTCCGGCTCAGGTGACCAGGATCGCGGAGCAGGTTCGGTCGTTGCCCGCGTTCACTCCGGCTGAGGTGACCAGGATCGCGGAGCAGGTTCGGTCGTTGCCCGCGTTCACTCCGGCTGAGGCGGCCAGGATCGCGGAGCAGGTTCGGTCGATGGCCGAGCACGAGGACCAGATCCGGTCGACGCTCAGGATCACTCCGACTCAGGTCGCCCAAATCACCAAACTGGTTTCGGACGGCACACTCAACGAACGACTCGGGCGCACCGTAATCGGCGACGTGCTAGTCGACAAGGGCACGTCTAAAGATGTCGTGGCGGATCGCGGTCTAGCCGTGGTTAGCGACGAAGGAGCTCTCACGGCGGCGATCGACGAAGCCATCGCGGCGAATCCCGACGTGGCGTCGAAGATCCGCGACGGCAAGATCGCTGCGGCGGGCGTCTTGGTCGGCACGGTCATGAAAGCCACCCAGGGCAAAGCCAACGCCGTCCGCGTCCGCGAGCTGATCCTGGCACGCCTCGGCAGCTAGCTCATCCCGATTTGTCTGCAGTTACGGGTGCTATCGCAAGGCGCGCGGCACGGGCTGCGATGTGCCGTAAGCAGACCGTCAGGATTACGCTGAGGCGGCTAGCGGCTGCGTCTTCGGGGGCTGGCGGCGGGACTGGCTGACTCGCGTGTCCGGGCATGGAGACGCCCCGGCGTCTAGCGATGCCGGGGCGCCGTCCCTCAATCCGTTGCGCGCGAGGTTCCGCCAGGATCACCGGGGCAACGGGGAGCCTGGTAAGCCGCCAGGCCGGGCGGCCCGCTGGGCAAGCTCGGTGTCGATGGCGCTCATCTGCGCCATGAGCGGCACGCGCACCGGAGAGTCAGGCAGGGCCAGCGCCAGGCTTACCCGTAGATCACGCTTGATCCGGTCAAGCTCGCTTGCTGTCATCTCGCTGACATCGTGGTCACGCACTGGCGGCTAGCCTCGCGCGCTCTTGCTTCCCGATCTCAGCGATGAGGGCTTCCGGCGAACCGGCGTTGATCGTGGCTACCGGCGTCCTGGTAGGCCGGGCACACCAGATGGGTCCCCTGTACAACGTGTGAACTGTCCAGATATCCCAGCAGGGATACTTCGGACGCAGCACGGCTAGCTGCTGGTCGGCCCAATCGATGATTGCAGGTTCGGCTGGCATCGGTGGCGTGGTCCTAACGGCATCTGGTGGCGTGGTCTCGCTACCCAACGTGCCAGCCCAGGACTACCGTTGGGAAGCGAAACCGCCGCACGCTGCGCACGTGCAGACACGCGCGCAGCGGTGCAGCGGAACCGAGCCGAGCGGAGACGCGATGTCCGAGGTGAAAACAACGTCGCTCGCGGCGTTTGCGTCCCAGTTGCGAGCGTGGCGGCAGCAAATGGGCTGGACCCAGGTGGAGACAGGCGACAAGCTCGGCTACTCGGCCTCGCTGGTCAGCGGCGTTGAGACGATGGACAAGAATCCCACGGCCGACTTCGCCAAGCGCTGCGACACGGTGTTCGGCATGCCCGGCACCTTCGAGACGCTGCATGAGCTGGTCGCACGCGAGGCATACCCGGCGTTCTTCGCTCCCGTCGTCCCGTTCGAGCGCGAGGCTGTACGGATACACGGTTGGGAACTAGGCGCTATCCCTGGCCTGTTGCAGACCGAGGACTACGCGCGTTCCCTGATCAGGGTCAGCAGGCCCATGGACAGTGACACGGCTGTCGACAGGCTCGTTGCTGCCAGGATCGAACGCCAGGCGATCCTGACTCGCGACAACCCGCCGATGCTCTGGTATGTCATTGATGAGGGTGTCTTGCGACACCTGACCGGCGGCCCGGCTGTGATGGGCGCTCAACTCGACAGGATGATCGAAGCAGCGGGCACGCCCGGTATCGTGATCCAGGTGCTACCGTTCACGGCCGACCATGCGGGCACAGATGGGCCGATATCGATATATGAGTTCGCTGGTGCCCCTGCCGTCTGCTACACGGAGTGCTACAGCGGCGGGAGGATCGTGGAAGGTCACGCGGAAGCAGCTGAACTAACGACAGTGATGAGCATGCTTCGCGCATCGGCGCTGCCGCCTCGTGAATCCCGAGAGCTAATCCGCCGGATACGGAGTGAGATAGATGAGCAGTGACAACACACGCTGGCGCAAGTCCAGCTATTCAGGTGGCCAGGGCGGCAACTGCGTTGAAGTTGCCGACTACGGCAGGCGCGTGGTAGTCCGCGACACCCAGGACCGCCAAGGGTCTGTGCTGACGTTCAGCGCGCAGGCGTGGCGCCGGTTCGCCGGGCAGGTGAAGGCAGACGCGTAGCGCCTGACCCTCGCGCGGGTCAGGCTGACGCTTGGTAAGGGGGCACTCTCGTGTCTGAGAGTGCCCCCTTAGCGGGCTCTTCCGCGAATTCTGTGATCTTTCACGGTGAGTGATCTTTGCTTGGCCGCGAGCGGTGTTCGTGCTGTGATTTCCCGCGGTTGGTGCCGGGGTTGTCACGATCTGGGGTAGGCGTGGCGTGCCGGCGTGACGTGGCAACGAGGCTCCGGTAGGACGCGGTGATCTGCCAGGATCATCGCCACCGGGAGCCTCGTTGCTGGATCAGTCTGTCATGCTGCCTGCGGGGGCGGCCAGCGCCGCCGTCCGCGTCTGCGATGTCTGTGAGCAGGGCGAGGCCCTGCTGGCCGTGCTGTTCCCGCATTTGTCGGGGTTGCGCGTGCACCGGGTGGAAGACACCGGGGAGGCCGCGGTGATCTGGGCGTCGTGCCGGACGGCGTCGGCGTGCTGCTCGCGGTGCGGGCAGGAGTCCTCGCGGGTGCACGGCGGGTACTCGCGGGTGGTGACCGACGGCGCGGCCGGCGGCCGGCCGGTGCTGATCGTCTTGGGGGTGCGCAGGTTCCGCTGCCTGAACCGGTCGTGCCCGGCGGCCACGTTCGCCGAGCAGGCCGACGGGCTGACCAGCCGGTACTGCCGGCGCAGCGTGCCGCTGACGGGGATGCTGGCCGGGTTCGGGCTGGAGCTGGCCGGGCGGGCCGGCGCCCGGGTGGCCGGGCTCCTGGGGATCGCCGTGCACTCCTCTACTATCTTGCGCCTGGTCGCTGCCCTTCCCGGGCCGCCGGTCACGGCGGCACCGGAGGTTCTCGGGGTCGATGACTTCGCGCTGCGCAAGGGGCACGTATACGGCACCGTGCTGGTGGACATCGGCACCGGGAAGGCGATCGACCTGCTCCCGGACCGGGAAGCAGCGACCGTGGAGGCATGGCTGAAGGAGCATCCGGGCGCGAAGGTCATCTGCCGGGACCGGGCCGGCGCCTACGCCGTTAAAGCCGCCCGCGACGGCGCGCCGGCTGCGATCCAGGTGGCCGATCGCTGGCACCTGTGGCACAACCTGGCCGGATACGCCGAGAAGACCGTGACCCGGCACCGCGCCTGCCTGAAAGACCAGGCCGCTGACAGCAGCGCACCGGGCGCCGCGCAGCAGGAACCGCCGGAAGAGGAGATACGAGCCGGGCAGGCGGAGGCCGGGCAGCAGATCCCGCCCGATGAGTCTCTTGATGCGTGCGGCCGGGAACGACGCCTGGTCACCCGCACCCAGGAACGGTACGCCGAGATCGGCGCGCGGCTGGAGGCCGGCGAGTCACTGTCCGCCATCTGCCGCGCCACCGGGCTGGACCGCAAGACCGTGCAGCGGTTCGCCCGCGCCGGCAGCATCGATGAGCTGCTCGTCAAGGCCATCAACCGGGAATCCAAGCTCGACCCGTTCAAGCCCTGGATCTGCCAGCGGTGGAACGAGGGCGTCACCGATGCCGCCGTGCTGCACGCCGAACTGCAAGAACGCGGCTGGACTGGCAGCGACAAGACCGTCCGCCGCTACGTGGCCCCGTTCCGGCAGGCAGCCGTCGCGCCCGACCCTGCCCCGGCGGTGCCGAAGACCCGGCAGATCACCCGCTGGCTGCTCTCCCGCCCCGATCACCTCCAGCCAGAAGAAACCGCCCAGCTCGACGCCATCAAAGACCACTGCCCCCATATCAGCGCCCTCGCCGGGCACATCACCAGCTTCGCCGAGATGATGACCGCGCGGACCGGCGACAGCGACCTGGAGGGCTGGCTCGCCGCCGTAGAAGCCGACGACCAGCCCGACCTGCGCTCCTTCGCCGCCGGCATCCGCAACGACCAGCAGGCCGTCGCCAACGGCCTCACCCTGCCCTACAGCTCCGGCAAGGTCGAGGGCACCGTGAACAAGATCAAGACGATCAAACGCCAGATGTACGGCCGGGCCGGCTTCGGCCTGCTCCGCAAGCGCGTCATCTTGCACCCTGCGTAACCCAGCATCACAAAATTCGCGGAAGAGCCCCTTAGCGTGTCCGGGGACCACGCGGAGCGCGGTCCCCGGGGAGCCTTGCGCTGTCCTCGTTCATGGGCGCGGCGGGAACATGGTGCTTGCGGCTTCCTCGTTGCTGGCGCGGCGGGGACGGTCGTAGTTGCACTTTCCACGGTTCATCGGGACGGCGGGGACCGTGGTGCTTGCACTCTTCCTCGCTCATTTGTGCGGCGGGGTCCGTCGTTGTTTTTTTGGGGAGGCCGGAATCGCGGCGCACAGCGCCCGCACGTCCGGGCGCTCCGCTGTGCGTGCGCTGCGCGGCCGCTGTGCAGCCGGCATCTGTTGTGCGTGCAGAGGGCGGCGAGGCTCAGAGTTGGCTTCACAATTGGATGTCAAAGCCTGCGTGCCGTAGCTCGCGGAGGAGTTCGGCCTTCCATGCGCGGTTGTCATCAAAGGTGATATAAACGATGCCGTCCATGTCTGAGGGTTTCTCGACGCCGGGGCGGAGGAGGACGCTAACGTTGCCCCGGCCGATGAAGCCAAAGAAGTAGCCCATTTCGAAGATGACGTTTTGTCGGCCGCGAGGCCGGGTGTCGGTTTCGTCTGCGAGGCTGCCTTTGTCATCCGCAGTGAGGACGATGATGGCGTAGGAGACTTCAGCGGCGTGCTGCTCGAATTTCTCGATGAGGGTACGGCCGAGGTTGGGTTCGTCGCGGAGGATGATCGTTTTGCGTCCAGTTGCGCTGGTGACGGTGTGGGCTACTGATTCAGCGCGGAGGGTATCATTACCATGGACGATGAAGATCGGAGCGTCTTTCGATGGCCGGGCAGTGAAGCCAATGTCCTTGCTTTAGGGACATACGGCCTGGTCAAGCACAGGTGCTCTGGTACAGCGCGTGACCCCTGAGCTGGAGACCTTCGGGTGATCACACAGGGTGGTGTGGCGTAGATCACGCTAAATCGGCCTAACGCAAGGCCATTGGGCAGTGAAGCCAGCTGTCACGACATCGGACTTTGGCACCCATGTGTGCAGACGGTATTTGATGGATTGCAGAGTTGTTATTTCTCGGTCGAGGTCCGGACGTTTGGCGTTGCTCTTATCCCAAAGTTGGACCAAGACGAAGTCATCGTTTGCGGAGGCGATTCTATACTCCTCGGCGACTTCGCCGCCGAGGAACCTGTCGAGGCATTCCTGGTTGAGTTTGCGCCATTGCGTGATCCTGCGCTCCAGTACTTCAAGATTCTTCTCGCGGCCGGGTTGGAAGCGTTGCACGGCTTTACCGGCCTCTATCCGTTCGTTGAGCAGAGTCTCGGCTTCCGCTTGAGAGATGCTGAGGACCGACGGGCCAGCCTCCGACGGCGGCTGGCGGTCCTCACTTTGCTGGGAGGGTACGTTGTTCATCATGCCTCGTGGTGGCTGTCGTTCGGGCTGACTCACAGGCCAATGCTGAATCCTGCGTGCCGTAGTTGGCGGAAGAGTTCGGTCTTCCATGCGCCGTTGTCGTCGAAGGTGATGTAGACGATGCCGTCCATATCGGATGGCTTTTCCACGCCGGGCTGGAGTAGGACGCTGACGCGGTCCCGGCCGAGGAGGGCGTAGAAGTAGCCCATTTCGAGGATGACGTTTTGTCGGCCTCGGGGCCGGGTGTCGGTTTCGTCTGCGCGGCAGCCTTTGTCGTCGGCGGTGAGGACGATGATGGCGTAAGAAGCCTCGGCGGCGTGCTGTTCGAACTTCTCCATAAGCGTCCGGCCCAGATTGGCTTGCTCGCGGAGGATGATCGTCTTCCGGCCAGTGGCGTTGTCAACGGTGCGTGCCACCGACTCGGCACGCAAGGTGTCGCTGCCGTGGACGATGAAGATCGGGGGGTCTGGTGATATCTGGTTGGAGGGCATGATGTCGGTCTCCGGTGCCCACATGCGCAGGCGGCCGTGGATGGATTGCAGCTTGGATATTTCCGATTGGAGTTCTTGGCGCAGAAACCTTAGCTTGGTCGCCGGGTTGTCTGGGGCCATAGCGGAACCCCAGTGGGTTGACGCGGTCCTGTATTCCTCGGCGGCTTCGCCGCCGAGGTTCGTATCGAGCCAGGTCCGGTTGTAGTCGCGCCACTGCGTGATTTCATCTCGGAGTCCGTATAGCTCTGCCAGGGATGGGGGCTCATAGCTCAGGAGTCCGCGGCCGAGCGCTATTCGTTCCGTGAGCTGGGCTTCGGCCTCAGCTTGCGCGATGCGGAGGGCGGACTGCTGCCCTGGCGGTGGTGTTGGCTGTGGCACGTTGCTACGACGGGATGGCACGTCGTCATTATGCCGCTGACGACGGGTGTGCGTGTGGCGCGCGCCGCACATGCCCGTCTCACCACACGGAGCTGGGCGAGTCGCCGCGCAGGCAGCGCGAAGGGTGGAGCCTTCGGGACCGGGGGTTCTCCAGGAACGGGTCCGAGGCCGAACCCTGGCAACGGCGCGCGCCGCCAGGCACGCAGCGCCGGGGTGGGGTATCCGGCGCGGCGCGATGATGAGGGCTGGGTTTCTGCGGTGGACCGATGAATGGGGAGAAAGAGTTGGATCATCGCTTCGACGGTCAGCCGGCGGGATCGACATATTTTTCGGATTTTGGACTCTGCCCTACCGGGACGGCAGTCAGGCAGACTAGGATGCTTGTTCCCAGCAGCGAGTGGGCGGGCTAGATGGCGGCGGATATGTCGATGTGGATGCTGGCGTGTTCCAGTTCGCGGAACAGCTCGGTTTTCCATGCACCGTTGTCGTCGAAGTTGATGTAGGCGATGCCGTCTATGTCTGAGGGTTTCTCAACGCCTGGGTGGAGCAGGACGCTTACCCGGCTGCGGCCGAGGATGCCGAAGAAGTAGCCCATTTCGAAGATCACGTTCTGTCGTCCTCGGGGGTTGTGTGTGCCCTGGCTGGCGCGGCCGCCTTCGTCGTCTGCGGTCAGGACGACGATGGCGTAGGACGCGCTGGTCGCGTGCTGTTCGAACTTCTCGATCAGCGTCTGGCCGAGGCTGGGCTTCTCGCGGAGGATGATCGTCTCGGGTTCGCCCTGCCCGGCACCCTCATCGAACGCCGCACCCGCTGCGGCAAGCCGGGATGCCGGTGCCACGCCGACCCGCCCCGCCCGCACGGCCCCTACTGGCAGTGGACCCGCAAGCGCAACGGCAAGACCATCACCATCAACCTCACCCCCGACCAGGCCACCCGCTACCAGCCCTGGTTCGACACCGCCCGCGACATCCGCGGCACCCTCGCCCGCATCGAGGAACTCTCCCTGCGCATCGCCAGCCACGACGAGGACTGGCCAGAAAGTCGCGGTTAAGCCCTCAGCCAACGTGCGGAACCCGCGCCATAACGCCCGGAACTGCAGACAAATACCGTGAGCTGACTAACCCGGCAGAGTCGAACGGTGCCAGGCGCCGGGGCCGGGCGACAGCGGGCGCCGTAGCAGGCGCGACCGGTCGGACCAGGCATTTTGGGCCGAACGAGGAGGGCTGGGGGCCTCGGTATCGGCGGAGCGCGCGGCGAGGAGGACGGCGACCAGGGCCGCGATTTCTTCCGGTGTCGCGTCTCCGTGGACCACCCGCAAGAGCGGCTGGCCGACGGGCTGATCGTCGTCAGGAGGGCGTGTCATCCGTACCCGTTCGGTATCAAGGTCTTTCAGCCGCGGGATCGGCCCAGGCTGATGCCGAACTCCCGGTGGACCCGCTCCCAGAACGCGTCCCGCAGCCACTCGCGGGCCTCCTGGTAGGGGCGCAGCGACAGGCCGAGTTCCTTCTCGGCGTCGACGAGCAGTTCCTTGTCGATGACCGGCGGCAGGATCGGGC
>JBKQQQ010000380.1:0-2870 GCA_052144275.1 Streptosporangiaceae bacterium | reverse complement strand
TACAGCAACAAGGAGATCTTCCTGCGCGAGCTGATCTCGAACGCCTCGGACGCGATCGACCGGCTCCGCCTGGAATTGCTCTCCCAGTCCGAACTCCCCGACGCCGACGGCCCACTGCAGATCCGGGTCAGCTATGACTCCGAGGCGCGGACGATCACCGTCGCCGACAACGGGATCGGCATGAGCCGCCAGGAGGTCATCGAGCACATCGGGACCATCGCCAAGTCGGGAACCCGCGAGTTCCTGCAGGCCCTGACCGGCGACCAGCGCAAGGACACCGCCCTGATCGGGCAGTTCGGCGTGGGCTTCTACTCCTCGTTCATCGTGGCCGACCGGGTGACGCTGACCACCCGCCGGGAGGGCCTGACCGCGGCCGAAGGCGTCCGGTGGGAGTCAGACGGCCGGGGTGCGTACACGCTGGAGACCGCGGAGCAGCCGTCCCGCGGCACCACGGTCGTGCTGCACCTGCGCGAGGGTGAGGACGACCTGCTGACCGGCTTCCGGCTGCGCACGATCATCAAGAAGTATTCCGACCACATCAGCCTGCCCATCGTGATGCCGCCCGAGCCCGCGGAGGGCCAGGAACCCCCCGCCGAGGAGGCGCCGGTCAACCAGGCGTCGGCGCTGTGGGCCCGGCCCAAGAGCGAGCTCACCGAGCAGGACTACCGGGACTTCTACCGGCACGTGGGCGGCGACTTCACCGACCCGCTGGCCTGGGTGCACAGCAAGATCGAGGGGACGTACGAGTACACGCTGCTGCTGTTCGTCCCGTCCCGCGCGCCCTTCGACCTGTGGATGCCGCAGGTCGGCCGCGGCGTCAAGCTGCACATCAGGCGGGTCTTCGTGCTGGAGGACTCCGGCCAGCTGATGCCGCAGTACCTGCGGTTCATCCGCGGCGTGATCGACTCGAGCGACCTGCCGCTCAACGTCTCCCGCGAGCTGCTGCAGGGCAGCCGCGTCGTCGACAACATCCGGTCCAACGCGACCAAGAAGGTGCTGCGGCTGCTCACCGACACCGCGGAGAAGGAGCCGGAGAAGTACGCCGCGTTCTGGAAGGAGTTCGGCGCCGTCCTCAAGGAGGGCCTGGCCGAGGACTACGGGAACCGGGACGAGATCGCCAAGCTGCTGCGCTTCACGTCCACCAGGTCCAGCTCGGACGAGCCGGACGTTTCCTTGGCCGACTACGTGAGCCGGATGAAGGAAGGCCAGCAGCACATCTACTACCTGCTGGCGCCCGGCCTGGCCGCCGCCAAGGCCGGCCCGCACCTGGAGGCGTTCCGGAAGAAAGGCATCGAGGTCCTGCTCCTAGGCGAGGGCGAGGGCATCGACAACTGGGTCGTGGCCAGCCTGCGCGACTTCGACGGCAAGCGCCTGCAGTCGGTCGCCCAGGGCAGCGGCGACCTGTCCGAGCTCGAGGACGAGGCCGAAGCCGCCGCCAAGGAGCAGGCCAGCGCCGAGTTCGCCGGGCTGGTCGGCCAGCTGAAGGCGGCCCTGGACGGCCGGGCCTTCGACGTCCGGGTGAGCAGCCGGCTGACCACCTCGCCGGCCTGCATCGTGGCCAACGAGGCCGACATCGACATCAACCTGGCCCGCCGGCTGCGCGGCTCCGGCCTGCCCAGCCAGCCGGTGCTCGAGATCAACCCGCAGCACCCGCTGGTGCGGCGGCTCAACCACGAGCCCGCCGACCCGCACCTGGCCGAATGGGCCCACGTCCTGTTCGACCAGGCGGTGCTCACCCTCGGGGCGCGGATGGAAGAGCCCGCCGCGTTCGTCAGCCGCCTCAACGACCTGCTCGTGACGCTCAGCGGAGCCGCCGAAGCCGTCCCGGGCGGGGACCCTGCCCCGGACGGGGACCCTGCCCCGGACCCGGACCCGGACCCGGACCCGGAGCCTTAGCCGACGTGCCGTGTACTCCTGCTGCGCCAGGGAAGCTCCTGGCCGTCAGCGACCTGCACGTGTCCTACCCGCAGAACCGGCAGTGGGTCGAGGACCTGCCGCCCGGCTCGCCGGGAGACTGGCTGCTCGTGGTCGGCGACGTCTCCGAGAAGGTCGCGGACATCGAGTGGACGCTGCGGACGCTCAGCCGCCGGTTCGGCACCGTGGTGTGGGTGCCCGGCAACCACGACCTGTGGTCCCATCCCGCCGATTCGGTCAAACTGCGCGGCGAGGAGCGATACCAGCACCTGGTGGCGCTGTGCCGCGGGCTCGGCGTGATCACCCCGGAGGACCCCTACCCGGTGTGGCCGGGCGCCGGCGGCCCCGCGGTGATCGTCCCGCTGTTCCTGCTCTACGACTACACGTTCCGCCCGGCCGGCACCAGCACGAAGGCCGAGGCGCTGGCCCTGGCCTACCAGACCGGGGTGGTCGGCACCGACGAGCGGATGCTGCATCCCGACCCGTATCCGAGCCGGGAGGCGTGGTGCCAGGCCCGGATCGACGCGACCACGCCCCGGCTGGCGGCCCTCGACCCCCGGCTGCCGACCATCCTGGTCAACCATTTTCCGCTCACCCGTGAACCCACTCAGATCCTGCGCTATCCCGTGTTCGCCCAGTGGTGCGGGACCGAGCAGACGGCCGACTGGCACCTGCGGTACCGTGCCCTCGCCGTGGTCTACGGCCACCTGCACATTCCGAGGACCACCTGGCAGGACGGCGTGCGGTTCGAGGAGGTGTCCCTCGGCTACCCCCAGGAGCAGGACAAGTACCCGAGCCGTCCGCGCAGGCTGACCCAGATCCTGCCGTCCGAGCCCGCGTCGACGGCGGTTGCCAGCGTGGTGTAGTGTGCACCCGGTGCCGGGGCGGTAGCTCAGCCGGTCAGAGCAGCGGACTCATAATCCGCCGGTCGTGGGTTCGAGCCCCACCCGCCCCAC
>JBKQQQ010000379.1:0-5619 GCA_052144275.1 Streptosporangiaceae bacterium | reverse complement strand
TGCGCCTGCCCGCAGGGTCACGACGACACGGTGAAGCTCCTGTCGACGGTCTCGGTGGGCGGCCTCGCCTCTGGCCGCCCGGGCGGGGCGTCGGGTCCCTCCGGTGGCGGGGGCTGCTGCGGCGGGGCCTGCGGCTGCCGTTAGCCGCCGATTGCGCCGGATTCCCGGCGTGCGTCAGATGAGACGTCCAAGCTGTCTCGGGTGGCACAACACGTCCCCGTTTCGCCTGATTTGCTTATCTCGAAGGGATAGCGCACCTACGGAGGCGAAAGTGATGGCCGTGACCTTGGCTGTACCGGCGAAGACAATGGGTGGGCGACACAGCTTCGGTGACGATCAGCTCGATGCCGGTCGTGAGGCGCCAGATCGGGGGCCTGCCCAGGACGTCATCGCGGAGATGGCGGGCCTGCTCCGCAACACGCGGGGTAGCATGCTCCTGGGCGGAAGCGTTCTGAGCGCGCTCACGATTGGCATCGCCCTGGAGGCCGCGCTCTCGCCCTCCGTAGCGCGCCCCGGCCTGGCCGGCGTGGTGGGCGTCAGCCTGCTCGGCTGCGTGATCCTGTGCTGGCTCCGGGCGGCCGCACTGCTGCTGCTGGCCAGCCGGCCGGTGCTCGATCAGCTCAACGAGCACCGCTGGCTGACGGGCGCGCCGCTCGATCCCCGGGTGTCGTGGCTGACCATGCCGACCGTCGAGGACAGCGAGGCGGTCTGGACCTGGACCCGGGTGAACCTGATGCTCGGCGCGGCCCGCATCCGCCGGGAGCGGCTGCACCTAGCCGACACCTGGACGCTCATCACCGTCGCCTGCTTCCTGGCCTGGACCGTGGCAGTCCTTCTCGGGGCGTGAGGCTCAGCCTGCTGCCCCTGCCTCCCCGGCTCTCCCGGCCTCGCCGAGCAGCGTTCCCCCAGGCTTAGCGGGCCGGGAAGACGCGTCTTAGCTCCGAGTTTGTCAACCGCCTCCGGATGGCTCATCGTAGAACCAGTGTCGGATACGACCCCGCCGCCGGCATCTGAGATCTCCTACGGTGATATGAACCTGAATGAGACCGGACCTACCCAGGGTTTCTGGGTTCTGCTCACCGACGAGGAGCGGGCCGTCCTGTCGGATCTCGGCCGGATTACCGTCTTCCCGCCCGGTGCGACGATGTGCGTCGAGGGTGATCCGGCCACCCACGTGTTCATCCTGATGGACGGCTGGGTCAAGATCCTGGGCGTGACCAGTGACGGCCATGAGATGGTGCTCGCGCTGCGCGGGCACGGGGACACCGTCGGGGAGGTGGCCGGCGAGACCACGGGGTACCGGACTGCCACGGTGCAGGCCATCGGCACGGTGCGCTCGCTGATCGTGACGTACGAGAAGTTCAGTTCGTTCCTCGACTCCCATGTCGGGGCCGCCCACGCCTACCGGCGGATGGTCACGCGACGCTGGAACGACGCGGAGTCGATGCTGCGCACCCGTTCGGTGACCATCGGGGCACAGCGGCTGGCCAGGCTCCTGCTCGACCTGGCGGCCCGGCACGGCATCCAGACCGACCGCGGGGTCCATGTCGCGATGCCGCTGACGCAGGTGGAACTGGCCAGCATGGCCGGCACGTCGCGCGCCACGGTGACGCGTGCCCTCAGCAACTGGCGGCGGCGGGGCATCATCCGGACCGGCCAGCGGGACCTCACCATCACCGATCCGGGTGCCCTGCGGAAGATCGCCGCGCAGCAAACGTAGCCTGCGCCGGCCTGCCATCAGCGGGTCAGCAAGCCTGGGCCTGCGCTGGTATCACTACCGGGTATCCCGCCGTACGCGGGAGATGCACCCAGCCCTTCCTGCGCTGGTCGCCGACGGTTACGGTCACGAGCGGAAAGAACTCCCCGTCGTCGATGCCGGCGTAACCGTGACGGATGATCGACTGGTAAATGTAGTCAGAGGCCACCAGGGCCAGCGGCGTCGTCGTGGTGCGAAGGTGGGCCTTGAGCCGGGGCGCGTCAAGCAGCCGGAAGGCGACGTCAAGGTCCTCACCGAAGAATCCCTTGCCGTCGTAGTGCACCTCGCCCGCGTGAATGACGGCCCGCAGGCGAAGGACACGCGGCTGTTCGGTCAGCGGGATGCCGCTGTTATGCGCGGCGAGCAGGCTGGCGAGCGCGGGTATCAGGCAACTGATCAGGAGCGGCTTCGGGAATTCGTCAGCCGGGCGGACGAGGACCAGGACGCCGTCTCCCCGGTCGGTGAACGGGTCGTAGTAGTGGTCATCGATCCCGGCGATGCCGAGGGCCTCCACCACCAGCTGGTACACCAGCAGGCGAAGCTCTTCCTTGACGGTGTTGGTCCGCCGGGTGGAGTCCTCGATGTCCACCGCCAGGATGCTCCGGTACACCGGAAGCGTCGTTTCCCGGCGTGGCCGCTTGCCATTCAGCGGTGATGTGTCACCGTTTGTCCCTGGAAGGCTCGCCGGGTTCCTGCCGAGAGGCCGGACCTGAGCGGCCGTTGTCACGTCAGCCGCCTTGGCGGTCGCCAAGGCGGGGCCAAGCAGGAGGTGACGTATCTGGACCCCGGTCGCACCGCCCCGGTGTACGCGAGCGCGGTCCGTCGCCGGACTGGCTGGTAAGGCTGAAGATGCATCGGGTGCCTCCCCAACGTCCTACTGTCGCCTAAGGTTCTGACCAGGGCTTATGCACCTTTGCGTAAACTTTGGGCCACATTCACATGGTTCCCTGCGAATTTAACGTAAAACCTGGTAACCTCGTGAAAAGCTCAGAAAGCCTTGGTAAAATTTCGGTCACGGTACGGTGAGCCCGGCACGCGAGGATGGCCGCTGATGGTACAACCAGAAATCCCTCAGCTAGGCAGGTCTTCTCATTCGCCACGTCGTTCACACAAGTCTGGAAGTGGAGGCCAGATGGTTGCAGACAGTGACCACGCGTCCATTCCGGCCCGGCGATTGGCTGAGCGGCTACGCGGTCTCCGCGAACAGGAGCATCTCACCCAGAAGCAACTAGCCCGAGTCCTCGGCGGCAGCATCACGGCGGTCTCCCTGTGGGAAAAGCCGGGCTCGGATCGGCTGCCTCCGCCTCCACGGCTTGCCGCGTATGCCCGGCTGTTCTGTACCAGCCGGTCATTCGCTTCAGGGGCGCCTCGCTTGTTCCGCGACGATGAGCTGACCGAGCAGGAGCGAGAGCGGAGGACCGAACTGTACGACGAACTCCTGGCGCTGCGCGAGCGGGCTCAGTCAACGGGCACAGCCGCTGAGGCAAGCGAGCTGGCCTCAGCCGGACAGCGGAGTTCGATCTGGCACTTTCTCGACGGGACGGCAGTCAGTATCGTCGATTCTGAGGCGCCCGACGCGCCTCCCTACGCCCATCCATCCCACCAGCACTACAGCCAGTACGCCCGGTTCGCCGATCTTGACGCATTGATCGAGGTCTTCGCGCAGGTAAAAGCCGATAACAACCCGGTCAGCATGATACGGCTGCTATCGCCCGACGAACTCACCCAAGATTTCGCTCTTAACCATCTAGTGATCGTCGGTGGTGCAGCATGGCGTGAGGTTAGCAAAGCGACGCCATGGTTTGCCCAGAACATTGACATAGTCCTGCCGATCGCTCAGGAAACAGGGGAAACCTATATCTTTGAGTGCAGCGTGGGAGAGGAAAAGCGCGTATTCTCGTCTTTGCGTATCGACGGAACTCTGACACAAGACGTTGGCTTGGTCGCGCGAGTCCCGCATCCGATCATTCCAGGGAAGACTGTCACCCTAGTGAGCGGCATTACGAGCCGTGGCGTCCACGGTGCCGCGCTCTGCTTTACTGATTCACATGTCAGGGACGACAATGAGCGGTATCTTGAAGAGATGTTCGGGAACACCGACGCATTCTGCGTTTTGATGAATGTTCTAGTTGCTAATAACATGGCTTTGCCACCCAACCTACGGATGGATAACATGCGCCTGTGGGAATGGTCCGCCGCGAGGGGAGCGCGCTGGTGACCGCCACGATGGAAGACGATGCGGAGTTGGCAGATAGCGGCGGACAACAGCCGATTCCTTTCCTGATAAGTTCGTACGCACATTTGCTTCATCTACCCGCGATCCCGGGCAGTACTCGAAGTGCTGGCACTAGGTCCAGCGGCCGGAGCGACGCTAGCCGCAACCGCCCTGGCGGGGCCACTTCTATCCTCGATGCGATCATCGTCCCGACTGTCCGCTCAGCGCAGCAGCTTCGTTATGCGGCAAGGCTGGCCGCCGATGCGCACTGCCAGTTGGTCATCCTCTACACAGAGAGCTTCCCGCCCGGGCTCACGCCGGTCCTCGCCGAGCTTCAGCAGGGCAAGGCCGCAGTACTCGCCCTTGGCTCGGGCGTCACGCACCGCCTGCTCGACCTCGCCGCGGACATACCACAGAGCCTGGTGTCATCTTGTGCTCTGGATATCAGTAGGAAACGTAATCTGGGTCTGCTGATCGGCCGCGTATGCGGATGGAAGCGCATGCTCTTCCTCGATGATGACATCCGCAGACTGAGCATGGTGAAGCTTAGGTCAGCGGCCGACCTCCTCCGGAAATATCCGGTCGTCGGACTTCAGGTAATTAAGTATCCGGATGCCTCTGCAGTCGGGCACGCTCGTCGCCTGACTGGACATAGGCAAGAACCCTTTATATCGGGAGGGTCTCTACTTGTTGATCCGCAACGCCTCGATGGATTCTTTCCACCTGTGTATCATGAGGATTGGCTCTGCACAATAAACCATCTCAGGCGCGGCGAGGTCGCGGTAGCGGGAACGGTCGGGCAACTAGCGTACAAGCCATTTACTACTTCGGAGCGCGCCAGGCTTGAGGAATTTGGTGATATTCTCACATTCGGCCTTCTGTGGCTCGTCCATGCACGGCACGGGAAAAGCGACGCGGAATCGGTTCTGGCGATGGCCGAATATGATTACTGGCGGGAAGCGACGAAGCCACGTTTTTGGGAAGAGATCCTGGAACAGCGCGCTACGCTGCTCGGTAACATTGCCAGTCGTCTTGAGTCGATGAGCCCACATGGTCCGGCGCCGTTGCAGTCCGTCAAGGCCGCACAACAGCGTTGTGGTGAGCTGGCAGCAGCGGAATTCGTGTCATTCACAGAAAAGTGGCTAGACAGCCTCGCCGTTTGGCGATCCTTGCTGTCTCGTCTCGGCCATGCGGATTCGGTCGGCAAGGCTCTGGCCGAGCTGGGCCTCTCGCATGCTGTCCGCATGTATGAGGCGGATCCCGCGGATGCGTCTGCGACGCTAAGCCCTGAAACCGGTGAGGCCGAGGAGGCGCGACCGAGGTCCAGCCGCGGCAGGAAGCTGCGGGATCGCTTCACGCCACCATGGTTGTCAGCGGGTCATGGCCGCGGCTCTCGGCTCGGCGCCCTCGAATGTGGCGGCGGTGCGGGCGGCCGTGCCGAGCGCCCACTGGCCGGTCGTGACTAGGCCAAGCACGAAGACGATGACGCCGCAGGCGGCTAGGAGCAGCCAGGCGGCGTGGCTGGCCGGAACGAACCCGGTCCGCAGCGGGCTGCCCTGCAGATTCCCGGCCAGGATCGAGCCGGTGACGGCGATGCCGAGGCACTGGCCGATCTGACGGCTGGTGGAGGCGATGCCCGAGGCCACGC
>JBKQQQ010000378.1:0-6463 GCA_052144275.1 Streptosporangiaceae bacterium | reverse complement strand
GGCTACCGCGAAGCCGATGCCCCGGCTTCCCCCGGTGATCAGCGCGCGGCGGCCGCGCAGGCCAAGATCCATGGCAGCCTCCTATCGGTTCGACAGGACAGTTTCCCAGACAGCCGACGGCACCCATTGCCCGAGGCACCGCGCCAACGTGGCTAAGGGATCGGGCGTGGCGACTTTGGCCGCCAGTTCCATCGCGTCCAGGTTGCCGACATGAACCAGATACGCGGTCCAGGCCAACCCGGCGGCGGCCGGCAGGACCACGGCCCCGATCGCGGCCGCGACTATCGCATAACGACAGTAGGCCTTGGTCTTCGCCGCGTCACCCCGCCTTAGGCTGGATCCCATGCCGGACGGACCCCGCGGCGTCGCCCGGATCGTCGCCGCCGTCGAGCCGTTCGACGAGGTGGAGCGCACGCAGCAGGCCGACGTGCTGGCCTGGCTGGCCAGCACGCCGGACGTCTACCGCCGGGTCAAGCCCGCGACGCCGCCCAGGCACCTAGTTTCCTACGCCGTCCTGGCGGACCCGCGGGACTGGAGCGTGTTCCTGGTGGATCACCGCCTGGCCGGGCTGCGGCTGCCGCCGGGCGGTCACGTAGAGCCTGGCGAAGAACCTGCGGCCACGGCCCTTCGCGAGGCCCGGGAAGAGCTGGGCATCGAGGCGGACTTCTCGATCGCGGGCCGCCGCCCGGTGTTCGTGACCATCGCCCGGACCACCGGCCCGGACCGCCACACGGACGTCAGCCTGTGGTACCTGCTGGCCGGGAGCCCGGCGCTGCCCATCGCGCTCGACCCCCGGGAGTTCGCCGGAGGGCGCTGGTGGACCGGGCCGCAGATCGGATCCTCGAGCCCAGAACTGTTCGACCCGAACATGGGCCGTTTCCTCGCTAAGATCCGCTCGACGCTGGGCTGAGCCTCGGCGAGCACGGTGGTGCACAGACCAGGTTGCCTCACCCCAGGGAGATCGTCATGACGGATGACATGCCAGGCGATTCGCGAGGGCCGGGGCCCGGCGCGGGCGGCGAGGGTGCCTCCACGCCGCCCGCGGCGGAGCCCCCGGAGACGCCAGAGCAGAGATACATGCGCCACATGCGGAACGCGATCGTGTTCATCGCCGTCATGCTGGGCGTGAGCTTCGTGCTCGGCCTCGTCGTGGCGATCGTGATGGGCGTCCAGATCGGGAACATCGATTCGCAGCTGGGCATTCAGAGCGGCAATAGCGCCGCTAGCAACTGCGTCTCGCAAGGCGGGACCAACCCTGGTTGCTGACCGCCGCTCAGGTGCGTGCGTAGTTGCTGGCCCCGAACCAGTCCACGACCACGACCGGCTCGTCTCCCACTACCCAGGCGTCATGGCCCTGGGGCAGCGCGGTGACGTCTCCGGGCCTGGCGTCGAACTCGGCGCCATCGGCCATCACGATGTGCAGGGTTCCGGCCACGTGGTACTGGAAATGCGGCGCCTCGCACAGGTCGGTGCCCGCCAGCGGCTTGACGTGATCGGACCAGCGCCATCCGGGCTGCAGGGTAAGCCGGCCGATTTCGGCGCCGCCGATCTGGAGCAGGTCCAGGGTGCCGTATTCGAAGGAACGGGTCTCGTCGGGTGCCCCGAAGTTCTTCTGCTCGGCTTTGGCGGTCATGAAGGTCTCCTTTCATCGGGCTGAGCTTTCGCCTCCAGCGTGGCCGGCGGTGGTTGCAGCCACCTTGCACTGACCTGGCGGCTACTGACCTGGCGGCTACTGACCTGGCCGGGGGGCCGGCCGCCGGGATTTAATACGTGCATGAAGTCGCTGGCCGTGCGGGTGCTCAGCGATTTCGGCGTGGACGGAATCGAGCCGCAGGCGTTGGGCAGCCGGAAGGCGCGGCTCGCGCTGCAGTTGCTCGCGATGGCCGCCGGGCAGGCCGTGCCGGCCGACGTGCTGATCGACGCGTTGTGGGACACCGCCCCACCCGCCCGGCCCGAAGATCAGGTAGCGGTCCTGATGAGCCGGCTGCGCTCGGTCCTGGGGCGCGACCGGATCGAGCATCGCGACCACGGTTACCTGCTGCACTGCGACTGGCTGGACGCGACCGAACTGGCCATGCTCACCCGCGAGGTGGAAACGCGGCGGGAGACCGGCCACGTGATGGGCGCGGTGGCGGCCGCCCGGGTCGCGCTCTCGCTGATCCGCGGCGACGGCCCGCAGCCGCTGCCCGGCGAGTGGGCACAGCTCAGGCACGCCGAGCTTGAGCGGCTGATCAGCCGGGCCCGCCTGGTGGCGGCCACGGCGCTGCTCGAGGCCGGTGACTGGATGGCGGCCGCCGATGCCGCGTCGGCGGCCGTCGAATGCGATCCGTACGACGAAGCGGCCCTGCGCGTGCTGCTCCGCGCCCACGTGATGGGCGGCCGGGTGGCCGGGGCGCTCGCTATCTACGCCACCGCGCGGGAGCGGATGGCCGATGAACTCGGCATCGATCCGTCGCCCGAGACGACCGCGCTCTTCACCGCGATCCTGCGCGGTGAGCTGATAGTGCCCGCGCGTCCGGCGCCGCCCGCCCCCGGCCTGGTCGGCCGGGACGATGAACTGGCCTGTCTCGAGGCGATCGCCGCGGGGGCCCGCGGCGGATCCGCCGATGTCGTCGTGGTCGACGGCGAGGCCGGCATCGGGAAGACGACGCTGCTGCGGGCCTGGGCCGACCGGCGCGCGGCGACCGGGGACACGGTGCTGATGGCGTCGTGCGGGCCCCTCGACCGCTCGCTGCCGCTCGACGCCCTGCTGACCACCCTGGCCGCCCTGCTGCGCGAGCTCGAGCCGGGGGTGACCGCGGATATCCTCGGCGCCGATGCGGCAATACTGGCGCCGCTGCTGAACATGGCGCCGGGCCCGCGGCTCAAAGGGGTGCCGATGCTGGCCGACAGCATGCTCGGCCCGGCGGTGCTGTACTCGGCCCTGGTCCGGGTGCTCGCCCGCCTGACGGAGCGCGCGCCGCTCGTGGTCGTCGTCGACGACGCGCACCTGGCCGGCCCGGCGCTGCCGGACTGGCTGCGTTTCCTGCGGCGCGAGGACGTATCAGTGACGGTCGTCGCCGCGGTCCGGTCCGGCGAGGGAGAGCCGCTGCCCGCGACGGCGTCCATCCATCTCGATGCGCTCGGCCGTGACGCGGCGGCTGAGCTGGTCGGGTCAGGCCGGGTCGATGAGCTGTACGCCCGGTCGAAGGGGCACCCGCTGTTCCTGACCGAACTGGCCCAGCAGGCCGCGGGCGCGGAACTGCCCGCGTCGCTGGTGGAGTCGGTGTCGGCGCGGTGCGACGAACTCGGCACGGCCGGGCTGCTGCTCCGCACCGCCGCCGTGATCGGCCCGGAGTTGGACGCCGACCTGCTCGCGGCGGTGCTCGGCCGTCCCGTCGTCGCGTTGCTCGACGACGCCGAGCAGGCCGTGACCAAGCAGTTCCTGGTCGAAGACGACGGGATCTTCCGGTTCCGGCACGAACTGGTCAGGGAAGCCCTAGCGGCGAGCGCGACCGCCGGGCGAGCCGCGCTGCTGCACCGGCAGGCTGGCCGCATGCTCGACCGGCGCCCCGGCGCCGACCCGCTGACCGTGGCCGGCCACGCGCGCCTGGGTGGCGATCTCGTGCTGGCCTCCCGGGCGCTGCGGGACGCGTCGGCGCAGGCCGCGGAGCGTTTCGACCATGCGGCGGCGGAGAGGCTGCTCGACGACGCGCTACGCCTGTCCCCCGGCCCGGAAGGCTGGCTGGCGCGAGCCCGGGTCCGCACCCTGCGGATGCGTTACGCCGAAGCCCTGGAAGACGTCGAGCGGGCTCTCGCGGCCGACGCCGCCGGGGCAGCCGCGCTGGAGGTCGGCGCCTGGGCGTCCTACTTCGGCCGCCAGTTCGCGCAGGCCACTCAGTTCGCCGAGGACGGCGCGCTCGCCGCGGAAGACGCGACCACCCGGGCCCGGTGCCTGGCGGTCGGCGGCCGGACCCGGCACGCCGCCGGCGACCTGGCCGGCGCCGAACTGCTGCTCGGTCAGGCGTTCTCCCTCGCCGAAGGCGCGGACCGGGTGACCGCGGCCGGCTGGCTGGGCGTGCTCAGGGCTCATCAGAGCCGGGTGGACGAAGCCCTGGCCCTGCTGCGCCCCGCGGCCCGCGGGCAGCTGGGGGTCGAGCACACCTCGGCCACCTTGCACTCCCTGCTCTTCACCGGGCACGCACACGCGCTGGCGGGTCGCCCGGCTCAGGCTCTGGCCGCGTTCACCCGGTACACCGCCGAGGTGGAACGGCGTCAGGTGCCCCGCTTCGCCGGCCGCGCCGTGAACTTCGCCGGCTGGGTACTGCGCAATCTGGGTGCTTGGACCGAAGCGCTGGACCAGCACCACGAGGCGCTTGAGGTGGGCCAGCGGCTGGGCACCGCGGACGTCACCATCGCCGCGCTGGAGGACCTGGCCGAGCAGTGCCTGGATACCGGCGACCCCGACGGCGCAGCGGCGCGGCTGGCGCAGGCCGGGGCGCTGCTGGTCGGCGATCTGGTCTTCGGCTGGCGGCTGGAGCTCAAGCACCAGTTCATCAGCGCGCGGCTGGCCCTGCTGCGCGGCGACGCGGAACGCGCGCTCGCCGGGGCCGACGACCTGGCGGCCCGCGCGGCGGCGCTGGGCGTGCCCCGGTACACCAGCGTCGCGCGGCTGCTCGTGCACCGGGCGAACCACGCGCTGGGCCTGCCCGTGGATCCCGGTACGGTGGCCGCGGACCTTGACCTGCTTGACAGCTGCGTGGCCATCGAGGCGTGGCGATGGACGTGTGACGTGGCCACCGATTTCGCCCAGCCTGCCTGGCTGGACCGGGCCGCGGACCGCGCCGCCCGGCTGGCGCGGGGGGCGGGCAGCCATGCAGACGGGCTGCTGCGAGAGGCGGACCGGCGGCTGGGCCGCCGCCGTGCGGCCGTCGACTGAACCCGCTCAGCTGGGCCCTCCTCGACTGGGCCCTCCTCGGCTGACGCCCTCCTCAGCTGCGCCTTTCTTAGCTGGCGGTGAGCACCACCATGGAGACGACCAGCGGCATCGTGGGGTCGGCCGCGGCCGCCACGGCTTGTTCGGCCGCACGCCGCACGGCGGCCCGGCCTGGCGCGTCCAGCGAGCGCATGAACGGGGCGAGGTGCGCCATGCCCAGCCGCCACGACACCAGCTCGGCAGGGGTCACGAGCCCGGTCGGGACGGCCACGGTGTGCGCCTTAACGCGGGTGAACCCCGCCGCGGCCGCGCACCTTGCGACCACCTTCGGGTCGCTGGCCCGCGACCCGGGCGCCAGGGCCGTGTGCCAGGCCGGCGGGCGGTAGCCGAACGAGCGGACGGCTTCATCCACCGCGTCCTTGGCCGGGTGGGTCCAGCCCGGCGCGAACATGCTGGCCGCGATCGCGGCGCCGACCCGCCGGGCCTCGGCCATGCCCGCGGCGAGGCTGCCCAGGTGGTTGAGGCAGAAGGCCGCCACCACCAGGTCGAAGCTGCCGTCACGGAAGGGCAGCGCGACCGCGTCGGCCACGACCGGGTGCCCCCCGTCGCCGCGCCGCAGCATGCCCTCGGAAAGGTCGACCGCCGCCACCCGGCGCGCTCCGGCGGCCAGCGCGGCCCGCCCGGCCACGCCGGCTCCCGCTCCTAGGTCGAGCACCAGGCGACCGCCCAGCGGCACCGGCGCGGCCGCCACCAGCACGCGGGCCAGCTGCGCATACATCGGCCCGGGACCGTCGGCCCAGTCCTCCGCCGCGGCCTCGTAGCCCGCGCGTACCCCTGCGGTCAGCTCAGCAGGGCCGCCGCCTGTACTGACTTCGTCTCCCACCATGCGAGTTCCTCGTCGTAGCCGCCGAGTGCCTTCTCCCAGCCAAACTGGACCATGGCGCCCAACAGGCACAGAGCCAGCTGACGGTCCCACCAGGGTTCGGTGTCGATGCCACAGGCCTCGAGCGCCTCCCGGTAGGCCGTGATCGAGGCCTCCTTGGTTTGCGGCAGGCGGCGGCAGTTGATCGCGAGGTACCAGGCCAGGTCGCTGAGCGGTGCCCCGCGCCCCGGCTGTTCCCAGTCCAGCACCACCGTTCGCCCCGCGTCGTCCGAGCCGACGTTGTCGAGCTTCCAGTTGCTGTGCACGAACGTCTGCGGGGTTGCGGCCAGCGCCTCCACCAGCGGACCCGGGTCGTAGGCCAGCGGGGTGACCACCGCGGCCACGGCGGGAGCGACCTCGGCCAGCAGCGGCCAGCCCTTGGCGACCAGCTGCGGCACCAGGTGCGGTGAGCCCGCGGCGGCCTCCGCCGTGGCCATCCACGGAGAAAGCTCCAGGTAGCGGTGCATGACGGGAACGACGTCGAACTCGCTCCCGCAAGCCCAGAATTCCGCGTGCAGAGCGGCCATATGCCGCAGGAACCGCGCGTGCTGGGCCAGCGTGATCGGCGCATCGGTGGCCGGGACCAGCCACGGCGTGACGTCGTGCATCAGCAGCGCACAGCCACC
>JBKQQQ010000377.1:0-2691 GCA_052144275.1 Streptosporangiaceae bacterium | reverse complement strand
CTCACAGACCCGATCAGCAGCCTCTGAGGCGTTACCGCCTCATGACAAGCAGCCTCCGCAGCCGCGAGCCGTCCTGGTAGGGACCTAGGACCCTGCCGCCACTCTCCGATGTCACCTAGTCGAGGGCCGCGCGAGCCGAAGGTGCGGCGGCCTAAGCGTTCGCGATGCCGACCAGCCAGGCCACACCTGCGGCGCCGTCATAAGGGACCCCAGTTGCGAGCGCGCATGGCTAGCCGCGCCGTCTCGGCCTGACCTGCGCCTCGGGTTACGAAACGGCTCCGGCGTGGCTGAACT
The DNA here is from genome assembly GCA_052144275.1 of Streptosporangiaceae bacterium. GTDB lineage: Bacteria > Actinomycetota > Actinomycetes > Streptosporangiales > Streptosporangiaceae > Palsa-504. The sequence continues at coordinate 2,397 of JBKQQQ010000377.1, read as the reverse complement.
GCTGACCGGGCCGCTGCTGAACGGCGAGGTCCCACCAGATCACGAGTTAGCCGCCGTCGTCAGCGTGCTGGAACAGAGCCCGCGGCGCCAAGGACCATTGTCACCTTCGGGCCGCCGCCGGTTCGTGGTCCGGACTTGCGGTGCCGGATACGCCAGCATTGACACAGATCCGGCCGTACGGAGCATGTGCCTGGTAGCCGTGCGCACCGTTACTCTGCACTCGGATCACGTCGCCCGATCCGGGTTGCTGACCGCGGCCATGGCGAGACGCATGCCTAGCCCGAGTTTCCAATGATCATGGTCTTCTGACTCTTGGGTGAGGTCCCGGCTGGCCCTGGGAGGCTTGTTTTCCCTTGTGACGCGCGGTTGCGGTGCTTGACTGCGCCTCGAATATGGCCTATGACCTAAATTTGTGGCGAGCCTGTACAAGAAGGTGATCAGCGGGAAGCCGTACTGGTACCTGCGCGAGATGGGCTGGGTGGACGGCAAGCCGAAGATGGTCTCCGAGCGGTACGTGGGCACCGCGGCCGATATTGAGGCGCTGCTGGACGCCCGCGAGGGGCAGATGCTGCCGGAGCGGACCCGGCACCTGGACTTCGGGGCGGTGGCCGCGGCGTGGGGGCTGCTGGCCGATCTGGGCGTGGCCGCGGTCATCGATGAGGAGGCCGGGGCCAGGCCGCCGGGGCTGCCGCTGTCGCCGGGCACGTACCTGGCGCTGGCTGCGCTGAACCGGGTGGTGGATCCGTGCTCCAAGCGCGCCTTCGCGGACTGGTGGCGCACCACGGCGGCGGACCGGTTCGCCAAGATCCCGGCCTCGGCACTGGATCACCGCCGGTTCTGGGACGCGTTCCGCGCGGTGCCGCTGGACGCGCTGCCGCGGATCGAGCAGAAGCTGGCGCTGGCGGCGTGCGGCCGGTTCGGGCTGGACACCAGCTCGGTGGCGCTGGACATGACGAACTTCGCGACGTTCATCGATACCGGCAACGCCCGGGCGCCGGTCGCGCAGCGGGGCAAGGCCAAGCAGAAACGCGCGGACCTGCGGCTGGTCGGCCTCGGCCTGGTGGTCACCCGGGACGGCGGCGTCCCGCTGCTGTCCCATGCCTACCCCGGGAACAAGCCTGATGTCACCCAGTTCCCGCAGATGATCCAGACCCTGGCCGCCCGGCACGCCGCCCTGGCCGCCGCCGCCGGGCAGGACGGCACCGAGATGACGGTCGTGTTCGACGCCGGGCAGAACTCCGAGGCCAACTTCGCGCTGCTGGCGGGCACGAACCTGCACTACGTGGGCTCGGTACCCGCTAGTGACTGCCGTGACCTGCTCGCCGTGCCGGCGTCCGCCCGGACCGTCGTCGATGCGGACCGGTTCGGCCAGCTGACCGCCTATGACACCTGCCGCGTCGTCTACGGCACTGAGCGTCGGGTGATCTTGACTCATTCCCCCGAGCTGCACCAGCATCAGGCCCGCGGCTTCGACGGCACCACGCTGGCCAAGGCCACCCGGCAGCTGGACGAGCTGGCCGCCACCCTGGCCCGCGGCAAGACCCGCCGGCCCCGGCCCAAGGTAGAGGCGGAGATCACCAAGATCACCCATGACGCCTGGGTCCGCCGCGTTATCACCTGGCAGCTGACCGGGGATGCCCCCCGTGATCTGCGGCTGGCCTGGTCCATCGACGCCGCCGGGCGCGCCGCGCTGGAACAGGAGATCTTCGGCAAGCACGTGCTGATCACCGACCACGACGACTGGCCCGCTGCCGAGGTGATTGCCGGTTATCGGTCCCAGTCCGAAGCCGAGTTCTCCTTCCGGCAGATGAAAGACCCGCACGTGGTGTCGTTCTCCCCGATGTTCCACTGGACCGAGCACAACATCCGCGTGCACGTCCTCACCTGCGTCCTGGCCCTGCAGATCGCGCATCTGATGCGGCTGCAGGCCCAGCGCGCCGGCCTGCGCATGTCAGTCCGCGAGCTGCTGACCCAGCTCGCCGGCATCGGCGAGACCATCTTGATCTATCCCGCCGCCCGGGGCAGGCCCAAGGCCCGCCGGATGCTCACCGAGACCAGCAGCACCCAGGACAAACTCACCCAGATCTTCCACCTGGACCGCTACGCCCCCGTCGTTAGGTCATAGGCGCCAGCGGCCCCGTAAACCCATCCCGACCAGGCAGAACACCCTGGCGAGGAGCATGATCATTGGAAACTCGGGCTAGCGCAGACGGCTGAGTGCCCGGGCCGGCGGGTCGTCTTCCCCGCGTGAGTCCATGCGCTGGTACCGGGCGTCTTGGCCGTGGACCACCAATGCGTGGCCCGCGGCGCGGACCTCGGCACGGAGGAACAATGACGCCAGCCACCCGGCCGTCTCGGCGTGCTCGGTGATGAAAGGGACCTGGAGTGTGCTGGTCC
>JBKQQQ010000376.1:0-9528 GCA_052144275.1 Streptosporangiaceae bacterium | reverse complement strand
TGCTGGCGACGCCACTGGCGCTGGTAGTCGGCGGCATACGCCTTGCACTTCGCGCAGTGGCAGTTCATCGAGTACCTGGCACCCTTCGTACCGTGTTCATAGACGATGCCGGCCTTGGATACCAGCGGCGGTAGGTTCTCGTCGTCATCCAGAAGAACCGGAGCGGAGCGCACATAGGCGAACATCCACTGCGGGAAGAGAAGGTCGTCCGGGCCGAGGCCGTACGCCTCGATATGCTCTTGTACTGCCTGGCACATCGGCTTGGAGATGGCGAACCGGCGCCAGTCGCCGTTCTTCGGATTCGGCTTGGTGAACCATCCCGCTTTCCCCGAGGGGTGGTACTTGGCGTTGACGTAGACGGTTGACCGCGTGACGTTCAGCATCTGCTGCCCGAAGTCGAAGTCGCACGGGCGGAAGCCGATCATCTCGCAGCGGCGGGCCCACGTGGTGACGTTCAGCCGCGCGTACAGCCTGGCGGGAGGATAGGTCATGGCCTCCTCGAGGCGCCGCCATTGGTCATGGCCGGCCACGAGCACCGGTTTGGCCGGCGCATGCTTGAGCCGGATGCTTCGTATGGGGTTGTTGTCCCGGTACCCCTCATCGAATGCCATCTGGCACATGGCCGAGAGGACCTTGCGCGTCGCGCGTATGGTGATCTGCGAGGCTTCCTCGGCGGGGAGAACATTGACCAGCAGGTTGAAGAACGTTTCCCGGTTGACCTCGCTGACCCGCAGGTGACCGATGTACGGGACGATGTGGTTCTTGGCCAGGTAGCCGTACTCCTGGCGAGTGCCCGGACTCACCGCGTGGTAACGCAGGAAGCGGTGCTCGCAGAACTCCGAGATCGTCATCGTGGCCTTGCCGGCCGGGCTCGTCTCTTCCAGGAACCCGCGGGCGTGACGCTCCTCCTCATCGGCCACCTCGTAGGCCCGCTCGTGCGAATCGTAGGTGCCCGCGGACTTGTACTTGCCGTTGGCGGCCCGGTAGATACCGACGTACCGCGTGCCAGATCGGCTCTCTCGTTCGATCACGTATGCCACGTCAGACCTCCGGGACTCGGCAGCGTCGTATTAGATGAAATGTTAGAAACACCTACCGACAAGGGACTACAGTCCACTCCACTGCCTAACACAAAATCGCCTTTGACCTGTGACTTCATGAGTTCCATGGTAGCTTCCTTCCTGACATATGGATTTACGGCGGCACGTCCGAGATCATGAAGACGATCATCGTCCGCGAGGTAACCGGCCTGCGAGCATGATCGCGGGCATACCGGCCGGATTCTGGGGGAACGTGGTCATTAACAGCGGATCGCTGACCCGGGAGCCGGGACTGCTCGCCTGACGTCCCGGCCCGGGGCCGGAATCAAGGAGGATGCCGTGAGCGTGTACCGGGTTATCGACGTTATCGGGACCAGCGCCCAGTCCTGGGAGGACGCCGCGGTCACCGCGGTGAACACCGCGCGCAAGTCGCTCCGTGACCTGCGGGTCGCCGAGGTGGTGGAGCAGGACCTGCACGTCGAGGACGACGGCAGCATCATCTTCAGGACCAAGATCCGGCTGTCCTTTAAGTACGAGGACCCGGAGTAAGCACCACCATCTGACCAAGGCCGGAGCGGCACAAGGTCACGATCATCGAGCCGAACGGCCGTGGTTTTCACGCCGTCCCGTCCCAGGGAGCCGAGCATGCCGAAGGCGTACGTGAGCCGGACTGCCGATGTAGCCGAACTGGTGATCTCGGCGCCGCCGCTCAACCTGTTCGACGCCCAGCTGGCGGCTGACCTGGAATCCGCCCTGGACGAGGTCACCACGTTCACTCGTGACGGCGCAGCGCGCGCCGTGCTGCTCCGGGCCGACGGCAAGGTGTTCTGCGCCGGCGTGGACGTGCACGAGTTCCAGGGTCTCGGCCCGTCCCGGGGCGCGGCCCTGATGGCCCGCTTCCTGGCCATGGTGCAGACGCTGGAGCGGCTGCCGGTGCCCACGATCGCGGTGGTACACGCCCTGAACCTGACCATCGGGTTCGAGCTGTGCCTGGGCTGCGACCTGATGTGGGCCGCCGAGGACGCCTCGTTCGGCCTGGTCGAGGCGACCGTCGGCCTCACCCCGGGCGGCGGCGGGACGCAGCGGCTCGTCGCCCGGGCCGGCGTGGCCCGGGCGGCGGAGCTGGTGATGACCGGCGACGTCTACCCGGCTGCCGAGATGCACCAGTGGGGCGTGGTGAACCGGATCGTGCCCGCGGCGGTCCTGCTCGAGCAGGCCCGCTCGTTCGCGGCCAGGCTCGCCGCGGGCCCGACCGCGGCCACCGCGGTCGGCAAGCGGCTGCTGCTGACCGCGCGCGACCACGGCGTGGCCGCCGCCGACGCCATTACCCCGCGCGAGACGGGCCAGATCTTCGCCACCCGCGACCTGCCCGCCGGCCTCACCTCCCTGCTGGAGAAGGGTCCGCGCCAGGCCACCTTCGAGGGCCGCTAGCCGCAAGCACGGCCCCCGCCCGCCTCGTTCACCCGCAGGTAGCGAGGAGTTGGCCCGTACGACCACGATGGAGCATCGTTGTCGCTATTGCGACCACGATGCTCCATCGTTGCTGCTTCTGCCCATGGCCACAGGCGGGTCAGGGGAGAGGAGAGGCCAGTGGGATATATGGGACTCGGGCGTGCGTGGTTGGCGAGGCGAACGGGTTGCGTGGGGCGGACGATGTGCGTGGGGTAGGGCGTTCATGCCCGGTACCCCGACCGGTCGGCCCCGGCGTCGCCCACTGCCGCGGCGGCGTCCGCTGTCCCGGCGGGGTCCACTGCCGCGGCGGCGTCCGCTGTCCCGGCGGGGTCCACTGCTGCTGCGGCGGCGGCGTCGCCCGCTGTCCTGGCGGCGTCTGCCGTGGCCAGCGACTCCACTGCATCCCCGGGGTCTGTCGGGGCGGGATCGAAGTAGCCGGGTACCCATTTGAGCACCTCGGCCCGGAACTCGCCTTCACACTCGAGCTGGCACAGCACCCCGATGCCGGCCGTGGACACGCGGTGGATGAGCACGTAGGACGGCGGCACGTTGAACTTGCGGGTGATGTTGCTGGCCCGCAGGTCGGTGACGCGGGTGGCCCCCTCGCGCAGCCATTCGCGGCTGAACTTGAAACAGTCCACCTTGGACGGCTCGGCGAGCGGCGCCAGGAAGGCGTGCAGCGCGTCCAGATCCACGTCGATGCCGGGCCGCAGGAACCCGTGCTCGCGCAGTTCGCGCTCCACCTCCTCGATGTCGGCGTCGTCGTCGTGCATGATCCGCAGCAGCCGGCCGAAGAACGGCGGCAGCCCGCCCGGCAGCCGGTCCACGGCGCCGAAGTCGAGCACGCCAAGCCGGCCGTCGTCGAGCAGCCGGAAGTTCCCCGGGTGCGGGTCCGCGTGCAGCAGCCCGGCCCGCGAGGGGCCGGAGAACAGGAACCGGACGAGCAGGATGCCGGCCCGGTCGCGTTCTTCCTTGCTGCCGTCGCTGATGATCTTCGCCAGCGGCGTGCCGTCCATCCACTCCGACACCAGGACCTGGTCCGTGCCCAGGACGACGTTGGGCACCGAGATGTCCGGGTCGCCCGCGTAGGCGTCGGCGAACATCTGCTGGGACACCGCCTCGAGCTCGTAGTTGAGCTCCTCGGCGACCCGGTCCTTCAGCTCATCAAGCAGCGGCTTGACGTCCAGCCCGGGCATCAGCAGGCCGAACAGCCGGCCGGCCCGGCTCAGCTGGTTAAAGTCGCCGATCAGCGCGCGTCCCGCGCCGGGATACTGGATCTTCACCGCGACCCGCCGGCCGTCACCCCAGACGGCCTCGTGCACCTGGCCGATGGACGCCGCGGCGGCGGGCGTGTCGTTGAACTCGGCGAAGTTGTCCCGCCAGTCCGCACCAAGCTCCCTGGCCAGCACCTGGTGCACGGTGCGGGCGGGCAGCGGCGGCGCGGACTCCTGCAGCTTGGTCAGCGTGGCCCGGTAGGGGCCGGCGATCTCCGGCGGCAGCGCCGCCTCGAAGATCGACAGCGCCTGGCCCAGCTTCATGGCGCCGCCCTTGAGCTCGCCTAGGACGCGGAAGATCTGGTCGGCTGTGCGCTGCTGTATTTCCTGCGCGACGATCTCGGCCGGCCGTCCGCCGATCCGCTTCCCGACCCCGATGGCTGTACGGCCCGCCAGCCCGATCGGCAACCTGGCCATCATCGCGGCCCGGGTCACCGGGTTCCTGGGCACGTCGTTCACTCTGACATTGTCCCGCATGGCCAGGCGCGGATGATACGGGTTAAGGTCGCGAATGCGCCGCAACCGCAGGCCGGGTGCGGGAGCCAGGTCCGGCGGCGCCACTGCCAGTCGGGCAGCACGACCTCCAGCGTGCCGTCCGCGGTCACCGGGACGGCACCCGGGCGGTCGAGGTACGCCAGCGCCTGCGCGGACGCCAGGGTGGCCGTCATGGCGGCGAGCACGGTGTCGCAGGCCTGCGGCCGGGGCCGGGCGAAGGTGGCCTGGGCCAAGATCTTCGGCCACTGCGGGTCGGCCTCGGTCTTGCGCAGGTCCACGCAGTTCAGGCAGGCCGAACCCGCCGGCCGGACCAGCGGTCCCACGACGCCGATCGCCTCGGCGGTCCGCAGCGCCAGGTGCGGCACCCGGTCGCGCATCAGCTGCCGGGTCAGGTCGGGCAGCGTCGGCCCGGTGAGGATCACCAGGTCAGGCACTGTGCCGTCGTCGCGGGTCCGCACCTCAGGCGCGGCCCGCTCGACCGCCCGGATGGCCCCCTCCTGTCTCGGCGAGCCCAGGTCGGCCAGGACCAGCCCGGCGGGCGCGAGGTCGGCGGGCTCGGCGGGCTCCGGGTCGGCGCAGCTGACGTGCCCGACGCCGGAGGCGGCCAGGAAGCTGGCCACGCACGCGCCGGTCCGGCCCGCCCCGTGCACCCGGACGTAGGCGGCCCGCCTGCGCGCCAGCGTCCGCGCCCCGCCGTCCCCGTCCCCGTAGGCCAGCGCCGCGGTGGCCAGCTCGGGGGCCAGCCGGGCGCGCAGCTGCTCGGGGATACAGGCGTGCATCCGGGCCGGAAAGTCGTCGAGCACGCCTGCCGCGGCCAGCACCGCGAGCACCCGGTCGGCCGCCGCGGGCGGCACGCCGTAGCCTTGCGCGGCGGCGATCACGCCGTGGCGGCTGCGGCTCCCGTCGAGCAGGCTGAGCACGGCCGCGGTCTGGCCAAGCCCGGCCACCGCGACCGCCCGCCGTGGATCCACGCCGAACTGCAGCGTGTCGCGGTCCCGCCACACCGGCAGCAGCCCCGCCTTCAATGCTGGTCTCATGGCGACATGCTGACACCCCCCGGTGACATTCCGCGTTAGCGCAGGGGCGCTGCCGCCAGCACGAGGGTGGTGATGACGGCGGCCAGCGGCAGGACCGGGACGGCGTCCGCCGCGGTCGCCACGAGCAGCCCGCACAGGCCGGCGCCGACCGCCAGCCCGATCAGCACGCCGAACCGCCGTGGCCCGTGCGGCGTGTCCTGGCCCGGGCTGACCAGCGAGCTGACCAGGGCGGTCAGGGTGCCGGTGAGGAACGTGGTCGACACGTCGGTCAGCCCCATCTCCTTGACCGCGGACGCCTGCATGCCCATGGCCGCCGCGGTCACCGCGAGCAGGCAGAACTGCGCCCATCCGGCCGGGCTGGCGCCGGTGATCTCCCAGCCGACGGTGAGCCCGGCCAGCAGGACGAGCTCGGCGAACAGGGTCCAGTTGACGTGGGCCGGCAGCACGCTGGCCCGGCCCTCATCGTCGGCGGGTTTCGCCGGGCTGGCCCGCTTGAAGCCATGGGCGATCCAGGTACCGCCGGCTACCCCGGCGATGTACCCGGCGATCGAGACCGCGGCGTGGCTGGCCAGTGACAGCGACCGCTCGGCCACGGCCAGGCCGCCCAGCACGATGTTGCCCGTCATGACGCTGGTGAAGACGCCGCCCAGCCGGGTGAAGCTGGCCACGTCGGTCGCGCCCGACCCGAAGGTGAGCGCGATCGCGATCAGCGTCAGGATCTGCTGCCTCGTCCCGGTTCGCATCGGGATTGCGGCGACTAGACCCGACCTTCAGGCCGGGAGGAACCGCCGCCTCACCTCCCCTGGAATGTCACTGCGCCGTGCTAACTTCAAGCTGTCCGCAAGAACCAAGCGGACACCCCACCACCTGGCACGGAACCGCGGCAGGGCATACCGTGGCTGCGCGGGGAGGCTTCTGGGATACCGAGCCTGTGAACCGCGAACCTACAGCACGACCGTAAGTCGCGGCTGGAATCCCCGCCCTTCAAGGCGGCGGAGGATGTCAACGCCCGATAGCAGATCACCTCGGGCCGTCACCAGGCAAGCCGGGCCAGCCGCCAAAGGCGCACTCAGCCGGGTTCAACCCGGACGGAGCGTGCCCACGGCGGCGCGTCCGGCGCCTGCGTGCCGATCAGCCCGACCACGATCCGCATCCCCTTCGGAGGCTCGGTCGGCCAGGGCGTGTACCCGTCGGTGAGCACGACCGTGACGGCGGGCCTGGGCCGCAGCGCGGCCGCCGCGCGGATGCCCGCGCCCATGTCGGTCCCGCCGCCGCCGGTCAGCTGCACCTGGCGGGCGGAGTTGACCCGCTGGGCGGGCCCGACCGCGGTGTCGCAGGCCAGCACGCGGACCTGCCGGGCGAGTCCGAGGGTCCGCAGCAGGCCTTCCACCTCGGCCAGCACCATCGCGAGCAGGTCCGCGGTCATGCTGCCCGAGGTGTCGCAGACCACGGCCACCTCGGGCACCGGCCGCCGCAGCGCCGGGAGCACGACCTGGCCGGCCACGGCGGACCGGCGCGACGGGCGGCGGTAGGAGTAGTCGACCGCCCCGGAGACCTCGGCGACGGCCCGGCGCAGTTCGGCCGCGAGCAGGACGCGCCAGTTGACTTTCGGACTGAGGAACTCTTCGGCCCAGCGCAGCAGCCCGGCCGGCACGGTCCCGGGCTGCTTGCCGTGCGCCAGGACGTCCTGCGCGACCTGCCGTCGCAGCAGGTCGGCCTGCCAGCCGGGCAGTGCGCCCCCCCGGGCGCCCGGTTGCTGGCCGGGCCGGGGCATCCCGTCCGCACCGCTTCCGCAGTCAAGCCATGGGGCCGAACGGTCCAGGTTTCCCGTCCCCCGCCCGCCTTCCGCTTGCTGGGCGGACGCCCGCTGGGCGCGCCGGATCCCGTCGAAGTACTGCTCCGCCAGCAGGCCGTCCTCGGCGCGCAGGTCGCTGGGGAGCACCGGCCGGCCGGGCAGGTCGAGCCCGGCCGGCACCAGGTCGTCGTTGATCTCGGCGTCGGCGGCGCGGACCCAGGTGCGGGCCTCGTCCGGCTGGACGCCCGCCGCCTGGGCCCGCTCGCCGTGGGTCCGCAGCAGGTGGCAGACGTGATGCACCAGGACGCTGCCCAGTTGCGCCGGGGTCCAGGCCGCGGTCAGCTCCGGGTCGGCGCGCATCCGCCAGCTCTCGTCCACCGACACGGTGCCGCTGCCCCGCTCCGCGACCACCTGAGCGCCGAACACCCCGGTGGCCAGGTACGGGAACCAGCTGGCGGCCCACAGCCGAGCCCCCGCGAGGCCTTCGATCCCGTGCTCAGCCACCGTCACGCCATCAGCCCGGCGTCGCGCAGCACGGGGGCGAACAGGTGGATTTCCGCGGGCAGCGCCGCGCCGTCGGGGCGGCACCTGGCCAGCACCCGCGCGGCCACGGCGGCCACGTCGGGCGCGGCGTCGGCCGCCAGCCCGAGGACCTGCCAGCCGGCCGTCCAGCGGTCGGGCGTCGGGTCCGCGGCCACCGCGGCCGCGATCGCGGCGAGGGCGGCGTAGGCCCGGTCACCCCGGTCGGGCAGCCGGAACGAGGCCGGGTCGGCGAGCACCCGCTCCGGATCGGGCAGGTCCATTTCGACCAGCCAGGCGAGGAACTCGACGCCCGGCCCTTCGCCGACGGCGCCCCTGATCAGCGCCGAACGGGCCTCGTCCCCGGTGCCGGCGGCACCCGCGGCGGCCATCAGGCGGGCCGCCATCTCCCAGGTCCGCGGTGACGGCCAGCCGCGTCCGGCGGACGCCGCGTCGGATGGCGGGGCGCAGGCCAGCGCGGGCCGGACGTGCAGGAACGCGGCGACCAGGCCGCGGGACAAGATCTCCTCCGCCTGCCACCCGTCGGGCAGCACCGGGACCACGGGGGCCGGCCAGCCGCCGGCCAGCCCGTCCGCCACCGACCGCGGGTCGGTCTGCCAGGCCAGGTGGCAGAGCCGGTTGGCCAGTGGCGCGGACAGGTCCCAGCCGTCGGCGGCCTGCTCCGGCGGGTTGGCCGCGGCGACCACGGCCACCGCGTCGGGCAGGGTAAGGTCTCCGACGACCCGCTCGAGCACCACCCGCAGCAGGGCGGCCTGCACGGCGGGCGGGGCGGTGGACAGTTCGTCGAGGAACAGCAGGCCGTGTCCGGCCTCGGCCAGCCGCCGCGCCCAGGCCGGGGGAGCGAACCGGACCCCGTCGCCGACCACGATGGGCAGCCCGGCGAAGTCGGAAGGCTCCCGGATCGAGGCGATCACCGTCTCGCAGGGCAGCCCCATGGCCTGCGCCATGGCCCGGATCGCGGACGTCTTACCGGTGCCGGGCGCGCCCCACAGCAGCACCGGCACGCGGGCCGCGACGGCGACGCCGAGCGCCTCGACCGCCGGGTGGTTTGGGCTCATACCTCCCAGTGTGGCGCATCTGCGGCAGTCGGCCGGACTTGGCGGCCGCCGCCCACCGGGCCCGGCTGGCTGGCGTGCACGTCAAGCGGGACGGGTTCGGTGCCCGGCGCGCGCAGCGCCAGGACCCGCGCGTCGGGCCAGCCCGCCCGCTCCACCGCGACGACCAGATGCCGGCCGGTCAGCGCCAGGCCGGCCGCCCACACCCGGGCCAGCCAGCCGGCCGGCAGGCTGACCCGCAGCCGCCGCTGCTCGCCTCGCCCGGTCAGCTCGACAGAGCCCCACCCGGGCCCGCGGTGCAGCGACACCACGACCTGGTCGGGGTCGATGCCGAGCCACTCCTCGGCCACCGGCGCCAGCCGCCCGGCGATCGCCGCGACCAGAGCGGGCGTGACCCCAGAGACCCCAGAGACCCCTTCGGCCGTCTCCGTCTCCGGCTCCGGCTCCGTCCCCGTCCCCGTCTCCGTCTCCGGCTCCGTCCCCGGCTCCGTCCCCGGCTCCGTCGCTTGGTCCGGCCGGTCCGCGTGCGCCTGCGCCACCTGCCCGATCAGCCGGACCTGGAATCCGTACCCGAGCGCTAGCAGCGACAGCATGTCGTTCCTGCGCCGCGCGGCTCGCTCCCGCTCCTGTTGGTCCTGCTGCTGCCGGGCCTGGGCCCGGGCCGCCGTGGGGATCGACGGGCTGGCCAGCCGCATCGGCCCGTGCCTGGGGCCGGGCCGGTAGCCGATCCGGCCGCCGCGCTGGCCGGCCTGGGCGGCCGCGTCGACGTCGTCCCAGCTGACCGCGATCTCGTCGGCCGGGCCGCGCGGGCCGATGGCCAGCACGGACAGGTCCTCGGCA
>JBKQQQ010000375.1:0-5616 GCA_052144275.1 Streptosporangiaceae bacterium | reverse complement strand
CGTGGTCAGCATGGACATCTGGCCGGATCTGGCCGAGCAGGCGCGCCGCAACCTGGCCGCGCAGGGCATCGGCAACGTGGTGGTCCTGACAGGGGACGGAACCGAGGGAGCCCCGGATCTCGCCCCGTTCGACGCGATCGTGGTTTCCGCCGCCTATCCAAGTGTGCCGTCGCCGCTGGCCGCCCAGCTCAGGACGGGGGGGCGCCTGGTCCAGCCGGTCGGCCCCGGGGGCGGGGAAGATGTCGTCCTGTATCAGAAGGAGCAGGACGGCCTGCGGCGGATGCGGGTCGTCACCGCGGCCAGCTTCGTCCGGCTCCACGGCCGGCACGGCTTCCCCCTGCCAGAGCCATGACAGCAGCGTGCCGGATGCGGCGCCAGGGGTCGCGGTAAGGATCGGAAGCGAGACCTGGTCAGGGTCTTCGGGCACCGCGCCCCGCGTCTCGGCCTGTACCTGCACTGTCTGCGCATCTGCCATGATGACAATCGCTCCCTTCACTGTCCCCGGACCGCTGCCCAGGCCTAGAGCGCCGTGCGGCACGGCTGCCAGGGCTGGCCCGGATCCTGCCTGCGGGCGTTGATGTCAGCGCCCTCCGGCAGTGGCCGACCCGGCGGCGGAAGGCCCGGCAGCGGCCGGCTCGGCCCCGGTCGGCTCAAGCAGTTCCCGCAGATCGGCGGGGAGCAGCCCGAACGCATGCGCCACCACCCCGGCCGACATGTGCCGCCGGGCCACGGCAGTGACAATCCTGGCCGCTTTGGCCACGTCGGAGTCATGGACCCGGGCCTCGCGGGCGAACCGCCTTATGTACTCGGCGCGGTCATACTTCTGCGGGACCCGGCCCGGGTTCCAGCCATCAAAAAACACCCCGCGCAGCAGCTCGGGCAGCTGCGCGGCGAAGTGCGCGGCGACCTCCACGCTGAGACGGTCCCGCAGGTTGTGCAGCCATGCCCGCAGCACCCGGTAGGCCAGGCGGCGGTCGCTGGTGCCGAACCCGGCGTCGATATCCGCGAGCCACGCGTTGGCCTTGTCGATGCTGCGGTCCAGGCTGTCCACTCCGGTAAACGACATCACGGCCCCCTCTCACTTGTCACGTACCTCGCCGCGGCCCGCTTCCCTAGAGGCGAAGGTCCCCGGCCCGCCACGGCCGCGCCGCGCCCACGTCTCGGTCACGCGCTCCAGGGAGCAGGACAGCGACCGGTAGCGCAGCTCCTGGCGCACGTAGCCCCTCTCCGCCCGAGACGGTCAGCTCGACATGCTTGTCCGGGTCGATACACGGTCACCAGCCGGGCGGCCCTGCAGGTCTGCGACGAGCACCGCGCCGCCAACGCCCACGCTGCCGTCGCGCACAGAACCGGACACCCCCATGGCCGCGTGCACGCCACCTGCCCGGACGCGGCCGCTGCGCGGATAGTTACCGCGCGGCCGGGAAGTATCCCAAGGTGGCAGCAGATCTCTCCCGCGCTCCCGCAGTTCATGCGGGCGACGTACCCGACGATCCCAGCCAGCCGGAGCCGGCATGGCAGGAACCGGCACGCCCCGAACCAGCAGAGCCGCCGCCGGTCCCGCAGCCGCAACGGCCGCCAATGCCGCGGCCGCCGCACCCGGAACCGCCGCCGTGGCCGCCACCCAGACCATGGCCGGAGCCGCCGGAACCCCGGCCGCGGCCGGCGCCCCCGCCGGAACCTGAGCCACAGCCAGAACCCGTACCGCCTGAGCCGCCCCCGGAACCCCGGCCCCGGCCGCGACCGCTGCCCAAGCCGGAACCTGAGCCAGAGCCGGAGCCCGTACCGCCGCTTGAACCGCCCCCGGAACCGCTTCGGGGAGGTGTTGCAGAGGGAACTCCCGGCCCATTGCCTGAGCTTTCCCGGCACCGGCCACGCGTACGGCCACATCCAGGTGCCTGCTCGCTGGCCGCAGCCGGATCTATCGCATCGCCTGCCAGCCGCCAGGCGGCCGCACGTGTTCCTGGCTGGCACCGAGCGGGCAGGGTGATCGTCATGATCCGCGTTAAGATCACCGCCAGCGTGATCGCCGGCGGGCTCCTGCTCGGCCCACGGAGCGTCGACGCCACCGCGGTCCGGCATCGTGACGTTCACTGGCCAGGCCGAAGCCGCACCGAACTGCTCGGGATGGCCCGCCTGCGGGTAACTATGCGGTCGCATGCGATCATTAGCCCTGGGTTGCCGCACAAGCCATCGCGCTGTCACGAAGGAGGCGGGGGAGGACTTCCGCTACATGCGGATCACCCTAGCGCGGTGCACGGAACTGCTGGTTCCGCTTCCCCGCGTCTTTACAGGGGTTTCAGTCCCTCCCCGTCATTCTGTTCAACGTCACGCACGCTGGGATAATGCCCGGGCAGCGCGGCGGCGGGACCTGCTTTCCGGGTGATCGCGATACTCATCTGGTCCGCCCGGGCGTGAACATGCTAGTGGCTTGACCCATGGCGTCGGGAATGGGTGCTGGAGGAACGCCCTCCAACGCTTCGCAGGTCACAGCTGCGGACGCCCGCTAGCCCGGTCAGAACATAGTGACGGGGGACCTTCGGCCCTGCCCGCGGACTAGCGCGCGGGGGGTAATGGAGAAAAACGCGCGAGAGCCAGCTGGGTAGCGGCGTGCCTGCGCCGCTCACCCCGGGCGTGAAGTCCGGGCCCGCGGCACTGACATGAGCAGCGTCCGGCTCACCGATGCTGCACGCCAGTGGCGGCAGCCGCCGCCTTGTGTACCAGGTAGCGCTCGGCCGTTGCCGGAAACTGCGGTAACGCACCCTTCTGGAGGGGCGATGATCAGCCGTGCAGAAGTGGACAAGCTGCTGGACATGCGGGCGGCAGGGCCGTCGCTGCTGTCGCTGTATGTGCAGGTGCCGCTGGATCCGGCCGAGCTGCGCGGCTTGCCAGCCCACGCCGGCGAGCTATTCGCGCTCGCCGCCCGCGACGGCCCCGGCATCCCTGCTGCCGTCCGGGTCGGGGCTGCCGACGCGCGGGCCGTCCGCGAGCTGCTGGCCTCCCGCGCCCGCGACTGGCTCGGCCACACGGTGGCGGTCTTCGCCTGCGCCGAGCTCGGCCTGGCCGAGGCGATCCCGCTGCCGTGCCAGCTGCAGGAGCGGGCCGTGCTCGCCACCCGGCCGCACGTGCGGCCGCTGCTGCTGGCCATCCGGCGCTGTCCCGCCTACCGGGTCGCGGTGGTCGACCGCCGCCACGCCTGGTTGTTCAGCATCGCCGGCACCGAGATCAGCACCGCTGTGCTGCCGCCGGCCGAGGGTATGCGCAGCCACGGCTTCAGCGGGTGGTACGGCCTGGAGGCGCACCGGGTCAACGAGCGCATCATCCAGCTCGCCCGCCACCACTACCACGACACCGCCACGCTGCTCGAACAGACCGCCCGCGCCAGCGGGGCAGAACCGCTCATCATCGCCGGCCACCAGGACACGATCCCGCAGTTCCTCGCCATCCTCCCGGCCGGGCTGCGTGACCACTTCGCCGGCAGTTTCGTCGCCGACCCGCACACCCTGACCCCGGCGAAGGTCCGCGACCTCGCCGACCGCGTCATCCAGGACTGGGGGAATCTGCAAGACCAGCGCGCAGCAGCCGAGTTCCTGCGGGAGCCGCCGGACGGGCGGGCCGTGACCGGCCTGAGCGCCTGCCTGGCCGCGGCCGGGCAGCACGCCATCCAGCTGCTGCTGGTGCCCGCAGGCGGCCTTGTTCCCGGGTACGCCTGCCAGCGCTGCGGCGCGCTCACCAGCACCGGCGACGGCTGCCCGCACGGGGCCCCCGAATCGCTGGCCGTCCCCGATCTCATCGAGGAACTAGCCGTCGCCACTCTCGGCGACGGCGGCCAGGTCGAGACGCTCTGTGACCCTCCGGGTGGCATCGCGGCACGCCTCCGGTACGCCCAGCCATTGCCGTTATGGGTTACACGTTCCTTCGGTCTCGATGGTGCTGCCTGGCCTGCGGCCTGCACCTGCTGCGCTGCCGATGTCCCGCACCGATGCGTTCGCGTGGCTGCCGCGGGTGACGTCCCGGGCTTGCCTCCCCGATGGCGTCCCCGCAGCCGTCCGGGGTCAGAATTCGCAGGCGTGCCGCCGCAGCTGTCCGTCACCGCAGAGCCTGACGCAACGGCGCCGCCCCTGGCTTCGGGGCAAAGGTCCCGGCTGCATGGGAGCATCGTCTCTTGGCCACGGGCACCAGGACGGCGATCGTGGCGGTGAAGGGAAGCCAGGATGACGTGGCGGCCGGCGGTAGTTGTAGTGCGGGCCGCGAGGGCGGTCCGCGGGCTCTGGCCTGACCGCAACCCGCTCCGGCGCACCATAGACCGGGTGGAGGCCGTGGTGGCCGGCGGGCTGGCTGCTGCCTTCATGGCCGGAGCTCCGCTGGCCGCGGTTGCCGCCGGGCACGCCGCCTACAGCATCGGCTCCCGCACCGCCTACGCTCAGCAGGCCGCCTGGCGCCAGGTGCCGGCGGTGCTGCTCGCCACCGCCCCCGCTGCGGGGTACCGCCAGTATCAGGTAACCGTGCAAGCCTGGTGGACAGCCCCGGACGGGACGCGGCATACCGGCACGGTTCTCGCACCCCCGGGCACCAAGGCCGGCTGTACGGTGATGGTGTGGGCCGATACGGCTGGCCGGCTAACCGGCGGCCCGCCGCTCCAGCTTTCGCAGGTGCGGGGCCAGGCGGCGCTGGTCACCATGCTCACCCCCCTTGCTCTCGGCTTCATCTTGCTATGCACGGGCCTCATGGCCCATGCCGTGCTGGGACGGCGGCGGCTGGCCGCCTGGGACGGGGACTGGCAGGCAACCGAACCGCAGTGGACCAAGGGCCACTGAGTCCCTGCTCACGCGGTAATGCTCTGGCGGGCTGGCGTGCCGGCGCTCCCCCGCTTTTGCCGCCAGCGCCCAGGTGAGTCCGTGGGGTGAAGCCGGGGACTGCGGCGTCGACCAGGTGCACGCCGGGTCGCCGGGTGAGCCCTACGTGATCGCCCCCAGGGTCGAGGATGAGGACGGCGTACCCTGCGTCGATCCACCGTTCGGCCAGCAGCCCGGCCAGGTAGCTCTTGCCGGCCCCGCTGTCGCCCGCGATCAGCACGCTTCCCTGGGAACCGGGCACCAGCACCGGCTGCCCGTCGTCGAAGGTCCCGATCTGCACCCATCGCCGCCTGGAGCATAGTCGTTGCTGGCCGTCTGCCAGCGCGGGCGGGCACCCCACGGTCAGCCAGCTCGCGCCGCACGGCGGGGTCGACCGGGCTGGCCAGCGGCCGCGTGCCGGTTCGGTGTGCAGCACGGCGCCGTTTTCGGTGACAAGCGCGTCGAACTCGGGCCAGAGCCCGGGAAATGAGGCTTCCAGGTCGTCAAAGATCCGGCCTGTCACCAAGATCATCCGCCGCTCGGCGCGGCTAGCCAAGCGCGCTCGCAACTGGAGTCCCTAATGACGGCGCCGCAGGTGTGGCCTGGCTGGTCGGCATCGCGAACGCATAGGCCGCCGCACCTTCGGCTCGCGCCGCCCTCGACTAGGTGACATCGGAGAGTGGCGGCAGGGTCCTAGGTCCCTACCAGGACGGCTCGCGGCTGCGGAGGCTGCTTGTCATGAGGCGGTAACGCCTCAGAGGCTGCTGATCGGGTCTGTGAG
>JBKQQQ010000374.1:0-3939 GCA_052144275.1 Streptosporangiaceae bacterium | reverse complement strand
CGGAGTGCCCCGCTGGAGTCCAGCGGGGCACTCCGCTTCTTGGTATCGCCGCCGCCGCCAGGAGCTGCCGATGAATGATCAGCTGCCGACGCTGGACCCGCCGGTGCATACGGCTCATCGCGCGCTGCTGCTCACCTCCGCGGGGCACCAGGTCGTGGCCGTCGCCGGCGCCGGGCCGGAGATACTCCCGGCGCTGTCCGCGCACCGCCCGGACATCGCCGTGCTGGATGTCCGGATGCCACCGGGCTTCCGCGACGAGGGCCTGCGCGCCGCGCTCGCGGCCCGCGAGGAGATCCCCGGGCTGCCGGTGCTCGTGCTCTCCCAGTACGTCGAGGGATCCTATGCCGCCGAGCTGCTCGGCGGCGGCGCGAACGGGGTCGGCTATCTGCTCAAGGACCGGGTGGGCCGGGTGGAGGAGTTCCTGGACGCGCTGGACCGGGTCGCGTCCGGCGGTACCGCCCTTGACCCGGAGGTGGTGACCGAGCTTTTCGCCCGCCGCTGCCGCGGCTCGCCGCTGGATTCGCTGACCCCGCGCGAGCTCGAGGTCCTCAAGCTGATGGCCGAGGGCCGCGACAACACGGCGATCGCCACCACATTGGTCATCACCGAACGAGCGGTCAGCAAGCACATCGGCAACGTATTCGCCAAGCTGGGGCTGCCGTCTAGCGACAGCGGGCACCGCCGGGTACTTGCCGTGCTGGCTTACCTGCAAAACACATAGGACCGAACGGGCCGTGGTGCCACTGGCCGTGCTGTGCGACTCCTTACCGGGGCTCAGCGGTCCCCGGCGTTCCAGTGGCCGAACAGTCCCGGGCCGACCTGACCCGCGTATGTGTCGAACGCGGCCAGCATCGCCTCGGCATCCCCGCCCACCTCCCCTACCCCCTTCCCGGCGGCCTGCCAGTCGCGGTTGGCCAGCGAGACCAGGCCGGCGAAGAGTGCGGCGATGATCCGGGGTCGCGGGTCGGTGTCCGGGTCGACGCCCTCGCGTGCGGCGATCGCGCGGACAATGGTCTCGCCGTGGTCGCGGACGTACCGCAGGTGGGCGGCGAGCAGCGCCGGCGTTGACTCGATCAGCTTGAGGGCCGATAGGTAAATTTCATTGCCTCCGCTGACGCGGCGCAGCGAGTCGCGGAAGGCATTGCCGAGCGCGGTCAGCGGTTCCTCCCCGGGCGGCCGGGCCGCGAGCGCCTCCACCAGCGCATCGGCCCCGTCTTGGACGAATGACAGCGCTAGGTCTTCCTTGCTCGCGAAGTACCGGAAGAACGTCCGCTCCGAGACGTCGACCATGTCGGTGATCTCGCGGACCGCCGTGTGCTCGTACCCCTTGGCCTCGAACAGTTCCAGCGCCGCGTGAATCAGGGCATCCCGGGTCTGCTGTTTCTTGCGCTCGCGGCGGGGCGCGGCGGGCTGGTCCGCCGCAGAGCGATACAGCCGTCCCCCGGCGCCGGTCTCCGACGCCTCTTGCGGAGTGAGCACTTCCTGCATGACCGCCAGTATACATGCATGTAATGTCATGCGCCATAGAATGTCATACAGCATAACTTGCCAAGTGTCATTGACTGACATATGGTGGCTCCCAGGCGGGCAGACCCGCATCAGATCCGAAGGGAGAGAACTGTGAGCCAGACCCAAGTCGCCGCGACCGCCAGGACCGGCACCTCGACGCGACTGAGCCGGGGCCGGGGCCTGCGCGGCAACCCCGTGCTGACGCTGCTGGCGGTGGCGCTCGGCGTGATGATGGTCGGCATCGACGGCACCATCGTCGCCGTCGCCAACCCGTCCATCCAGGCGGACCTGCACGCGTCGCTCGCCGATATCCAGTGGGTGACCAACGGCTACCTGCTGGCGCTGGCGGTCATGCTGATACCCGTCGGGAAGATCGGTGACCGCTTCGGTCACAAGAAGATCTTTCTCACCGGCATCGTCGGCTTCGCCGCCGCCTCGGCCGCCGTCGGCCTATCTGGGGATATTGCGAAAAGCATCAGCCTGGCCATCGCGTTCCGCGTGGCCCAGGGCGCGTTCGGCGCGATGCTGCAACCGACCGCGCTGGCACTGCTGCGCAAGAACTTCCCCGCCGAGAAGCTGAATGCTGCGCTGGGCATCTGGGGCGCCGTCATCGGCGCGTCCACCGCCGCCGGGCCGATCGTCGGCGGCCTGCTCGTCCAGCACGTCAACTGGGAGGCCTGCTTCTACATCAACATCCCGGTCGGCCTGATCGCCCTGGCCGCGGGCTTGCTGGTGCTCCGCGAGACCGACCCCTCCCCGGCCGCCCGGTCCTTCGACATCCCTGGCATCGCCTTGCTCACCACCTTCCTGTTCGCCCTGGTGTGGGGCCTGATCAAGGGCGCGGACTACGGCTGGGGCAGCGCCAGGACCATGGCGTTCTTCGCCGTCGCGGTGGCGGCGGTGCTGCTGTTCGTGCTGCGCGAGTCCAAGGCCAAGGAGCCGCTGCTACCGCTGCGGCTGTTCCGCTCGGTGCCGCTGTCGGCCGGCGTGGTGCTGGTCATAGCGCTGATGTTCGCCCTGTTCGGCGCGATGTTCTTCATGACCTTCTTCCTGGAGAACGTGCACGGCCTCGGTGCCGTCGCCACCGGGATCCATCTGCTGCCGCTGACCGGCATGCTGATCGTCGCCTCGCCCGTCTCCGGCAAGCTGATCACCCGGTTCGGCCCGCGCATTCCGCTGGTGGTCGGCATGCTGCTGGCCGCGGTCGCGCTGTTCGGCCTGTCCCGCATCGGCATCGCGTCCAGCCTCAACGACACGATCGGTTGGTTCGCGCTGCTTGGCCTCGGACTCAGCCCGGTCATAGTCGGCGCGACCGACGTGATCGTCGGCAACGCCTCGGTCCAGCTGGCCGGCGTCGCCGGCGGCCTGCAGTCCACCGCCATGCAGGTCGGCGGCACGATCGGCACCGCCGTACTCGGCGCGATCATGGCAGCCCGCGTGGACAGCCTGCTCCCGGCCCGGTGGGCCGCCGCGCACCTGCCCTCGCTGACCCCGGCGCAGCTCGCCGAAGTCAAGAGCGCGACGTCGGTCGGGGTGGCGCCGGTGACCCACGGCACGCCGGCCCAGGTCGCCGAACTGGTCACTAACGTCACCCACACCACGTTCGTCAGCGGCATGACCGCGGCGTTCCTGGTCGCCTCGATCGTCGCGCTGGCCGGCGCCCTGATCGCCCTGCTCGCCAAGAGCGGCCACGCCACCGAAGGCGCCACGATGATCTAGCAGGTGGCCGCCCCCGGAACCGGGGCCCGTGCAGGGGATGACACGAAACCCGTGTCATCCCCTGCACGCTGCTGGGCGGTCGGTCGCACCACCCGGCCCGTCTGCGGCCGCCCGTGCCGGCGGTTGGCGTCTGGGGGAGCTGACCGACCCGCTGCCAGTCCGCCGGGATCCAAACGGGGACATCGGAATCGCCCCGGATTGCGCCGAGCGTGCCGGGAGCTGACGCGATGACGAGCACTGTCCGCATTACCCGTCCCAGTCCCCGCGATCCGTTAACCCGGGACGGGATCTTGATGCCGCTGCGGGCTGCGGCCAGGCGCCGTAGTCTGGCTGCAGCCCGTATCCGGTCTTTTCATCCCGAACGAACCCCGTTCCCGCCCTGGTGAGCGTGCTGCGGGTAGATCTCCAGGAGCCGCTCCGCCTCCTCCCGGTCGGCGGCGTAGTTGTCCTTGCCGCCCGGTTGCGTCCGTAATCCGCACAGGTGAGGGAGCGGGCATCATGGATGACATGCTGACCACGGACTACGACGGGTGCGGCCGGTGCCTGGTGGCGGTGCGCCGGCTGAGCCGCAAGACCGATGCCAGCAGTAGCCCGCAGCGTCAGGGGGATCAGATCCTTCAGGCTACGGCCGATGCCGGGGGGCACATCGTGGCGTGGGCTGATGACTGGGAGGTCTCGGGCGCGACGGACCCGCTGACCCGTCGCGGGTTC
>JBKQQQ010000373.1:0-5055 GCA_052144275.1 Streptosporangiaceae bacterium | reverse complement strand
GGAAGTCCAGTCCATCGACGATTATGACGCCGCCATCATCGGCAGCGCGGTCTACGTGGGCCATTGGCTTGACCCGGCCAAGGACCTGGTGAACCGGTGTCACGACCAGCTCAGCACCCGTCCGGTGTGGCTGTTCTCGAGCGGCCCGGTCGGCAGTCCCGTGAGCAAGCTGGCCCAGGCCATGGCGAAAGATCCGGTCGAGCTGGCCGGCCTGCGCATAGCCACCCACGCGCGAGATCACCGGATGTTCTCTGGCAGGCTCGACCGCAAGGTGCTGAGCCACACGCAGCGGGCCTCGCTGCTGATATTCCACGGCCTGGAAGGGGACTTCCGTGACTGGGCCGAGATCAGGCAGTGGGCCAGCGGCATTGCCGAGCAGCTCACCCATGCGCCCGCGTGACAGCGGCATCCGCTGGTGATCCGCTGCCGCCGACACGATAGCTGGCGACCGACAGATTGTTGACAATTTTGTTGATAATTTCTAGGATCGCCACGTGCGAGTGCCTGACGACGTGGCGCCGGATCCGGCTGGAGTACGCGGAGTTCCCGGTGCTTCACCAGTATCCGGAGCCCAGGGTCGGCGGCTGGCGGGTGAGCGGCTGCGGCGGGCGATCCTGGCCGGGGACATGGCGCCGGGGCAGCGGCTGGTGGAGGAGGAACTGGCCGGGCTGTTCGGGGTGACCCGGGCCAGCCTGCGCGGGGCCCTGTTCGACCTGGCCGCCGACGGGCTGGCCGAGCGGATCCCGAACCGCGGCGCGCGGGTCCGGGCCGTCACCATGGCCGAGGCGGTCGCGATCAGCGAGTGCCGGATGGCGTTGGAAGGGCTGTGCGCGGCCAAGGCCGCCGAGCGGGTCACCGGCCCGCAGGCCGGGCGGCTGCGGCAGCTGGGCGCCCGGCTGGAGGAGGCCGTGGCCGCCGGGGAGCCGCTGAAGTACTCCGCGCTCAATCACGAGCTGCACAAGGCGGTCCGGGAGATCTCCGGCCAGCAGGTCGCGGCCGCCCTGCTTGAGCGGCTCAACGGCCAGCTGGTCCGGCACCAGTTCCAGCTGTCCCTGCGCCCGGGGCGCCCTCAGCAGTCGCTGCCCGAGCACCTGGCGATTATCGCCGCCATTACCGCGGGCCGCCCCGCGCAGGCCGAGCAGGCCACCCGCCGCCACCTGCGCAGCGTCATCACGGCCCTACTCGACCAAGACAAGCTCGATCAGCACAAGCTCGATCAGCACGAGGAGGAAGCCCGGTGAGCCAGCAGGAATCCATGCTCGTGATCAGCGCGCACGCCGCCGATTTCGTCTGGCGGGCCGGCGGCGCGGTGGCGCTGGCCGCGTCGCGCGGCGACCGGGTGAAGGTGCTCTGCCTGACCTACGGCGAGCGAGGCGAGTCGGCCAGCGCCTGGCGGGCCGGCCAGACGCTGGAGGAGATCAAGGCGCTGCGCCGGGGCGAGGCGGAAAGCGCCGCGGCCGCGCTCGGGGCCGAGATCGAGTTCCTCGACGCCGGGGACTACCCGCTGCGCGAGTCCGATGAGCTGGTCGACCGCATCGTCCGGGTGTACCGCAAGGTCAACCCGTCGGTGGTACTCACCCACCCGCTGGCCGACCCCTACAACGGCGATCATCCGGCCGCAGGGCAGATGGCGCTGCGGGCCCGGGTGCTGGCCCAGGCGATCGGCTACCCGGCCCCCGGCGAGCCGATCGGCGCGCCGCCGGTCTTCCTGTTCGAGCCGCACCAGCCGGAGATGTGCGGCTTCAAGCCGGAGGTCCTGCTGGACATCACGCCGGTCTTCGACGCCAAGCGCAAGGCCATGGAGTGCATGGGGGCACAGCAGTACCTGTGGGAGTACTACACCGACCTGGCCAGACGGCGCGGCACCCAGCTCAAGCGCAACGCCGGACCTAACCTGGGCCTGCCGCAGTCCACCCTAGGTGAGGCCTACATGCGGGTGTTCCCGCAGGTCACGGACAGGCTGAGCTGATGCGCAACGTGATCGTCACCGGGGTGGCCCGCGCAGACCTAGGCGTGGTGGACCAGCTAGCCGCACTCGGAGTGGCCACCGTGCACGAGGCGATCGGCCGGGCCGGGTACCTCGGGCCTGGCCTGCGCCCCAGACAGGATGGGACCCGAGTCGGCGGGACCGCGGTCACCGCGCTGTGCTGGCCCGGCGACAACCTCATGATCCACGCGGCGGTGGAACAGTGCCAGGCCGGGGACCTGCTGGTGGTCACGGCGGCCTCGCCGTGCACCGACGGGATGTTCGGTGAGCTGCTGGCGACCTCGCTGGCCGCGCGCGGGGTCCGCGGCCTGGTCATCGAGGCCGGCGTCCGGGACGTGGCCGACCTGCGGGCGATGGGCTTCCCGGTGTGGTCGGCGGCGGTCAGCGCCCAGGGCACGGTCAAGGAGACGCCGGGCTCGGTCAACCTGCCCATCTCGATCGGCGGGCAGATCGTCCGGCCGGGCGACGCGATCATCGCCGACGACGACGGCGTGGTGTGCGTGCCGCGCGCCGATGCCGGCCAGGCGCTGGCCGCCGCGCAGGCGCGGGTGGCCAAGGAAGAGCAGAACCGCAAGGCCCTGGCCGACGGCCAGCTGGGTCTGGACCTGTACGGCCTGCGCGACAAGCTCGCCGCCCGCGGCGTCGATTACGTGCCCGCCAGCCAGGGCATGGATGTGACACCGTAGTCCCTCTTATGGGCACGTTGTCACAACCATGCGTTCCAAGTCGTTGCCGGTGTGACCGGAGGTGGCAGAGAGCTTGATGGGTTCAGGTGCCGGGGTGCGGTGCATGATGATGCGGGGCGGGACGTCAAAGGGGGCGTATTTCCTCGCGGAGGACCTGCCCGCGGATCCGGCGGCGCGGGACGACCTGCTGCTGCGGATCATGGGGAGCCCGGACACCAGGCAGATCGACGGGATCGGCGGGGCGCATCCGCTGACCTCCAAGGTGGCGGTGATCTCCCGCTCGGCGCGGGCGGACGCGGATGTCGATTACCTGTTCCTGCAGGTCGGCGTCGGCGAGGCCACGGTTTCCGACCGGCAGAACTGCGGCAACCTGCTGGCCGGGGTCGGCCCGTTCGCGGTCGAGCGTGGGCTGGTCCCGGGGGCGCCGGTGCGGATCCACATGGTCAACTCGGACAGCCTGGCCACCGCCATGTTCCCCGGCGCGGACGGCGTGGTCGACTACGACGGCGACACCGCGATCGCCGGGGTGCCTGGGACCGGCGCGGCCGTGGTGCTCGACTTCGCCGCGACCGAGGGCTCGGCCACCGGCGCGCTGCTGCCCACCGGAGGAGTCACCGACGTCATCGAAGTGCCACCGTGGGGGGACGACACCGCTGGCACCCCCCGGTGCATCACCGTCACCTGCATCGACAACGGCATGCCGGTGGTGGTCGTGCCCGCCGCCGCGCTTGGCCGGACCGGGTACGAGACCGTCGCCGAACTCGAGGCGGACCCCGGACTCGGGCAGCGGGTGCGGGCGCTGCAGCTGGCCGCCGGCGTTCTGATGGGCCTGGGCGACGTGTCCGCCGCCTCGGTGCCGAAGATCTCCCTGGTGGCCGCCCCGGCGGACGGCGGGACGATCTGCACCCGCACCTTCATCCCCGTGCGGGTGCACGACTCGATCGGGGTGCTCGGCGCGGTCAGCGTCGCGACCGCGCTGCTGCTCGACGGCGCGGCCGGAGGTGACCTGGCGGCCGTCAAGCCGGGACAGACGCGGTTCGACATCGAGCACCCGACCGGACACCTCGAGGTCGAGGTCGAGGTCGACCAGACCAGCCAACCGCCCACGGTGCTCCGCTCGGGAGTGGTGCGTACCGCGCGCAAGCTCTTCGACGGCACCGTCTTCCCCCGGAGGTTCCCGTGATGAGTCCGCACCAGCCGGCGGCCACGCGGCCGCCGCTGCACGAGGTGGCGCACCTCGGGCACATCGAGTTGCTGACGCCGGAACCGGACGCGAGCCTGCGGTTCTTCGTGGACGTCCTGGGCCTGACCGAGACCGGCCGCGAGGGCAACTCGGTCTATCTGCGCACCTGGGATGACTACGAGCACCACACCCTCAAGCTGACCGCGTACGACACCTCGGGCATCCGCCGGGTGGGGCTGCGAGCCTCGAGCCAGGCCGCCCTCGAGGCCCGGGTGGCGGCGATCGAGGCGACCGGGCTCGGCATCAGCTGGAAGGACGGCGATCCGGGTATCGGGCCCACGTACCTGTTCTGCGATCCAGACGGACACGAGATGGAGCTGTACTGGGAGAGCGAGTGGTACACGCCGCCCGACGCACTCAGGCCGTCGCTGAAGAACCAGGCCCAGGCCTACCCGGCGCGCGGCGTCTGCGTCCGGCGGCTGGATCACGTCAACTACCTCGCCCAGGACGTGCCGCCCAACGGGGACTTCGTCCGCGACGTGCTCGGCGGGCGGGTCACCGAGCAGATCATGCTCGACGATGGCACGATCTCCGCGCAGTGGCTGCACTTCACCAACAAGGGCTACGACCTGGTGTACACCCGGGACTGGACCGGCACGGCCGGGCGGCTGCACCACGTCGCGTTCGCGCCGGACACCCGCGAGGACATCTTGCGCGCGGCGGACATCTGCCTGGACCGCGGGGTGTTCATCGAGACCGGACCGCACAAGCACGCTATCCAGCAGACGTTCTTCCTGTACGTCTACGAGCCGGGCGGGAACCGGATCGAGCTGTGCAACCCGGTCGCCCGGCTGGTGCTGGCCCCGGACTGGCGCACGATCACCTGGACGGAGGCCGAACGGGCCAAGGGCCAGGCGTGGGGCCTGAAGACGATAGAGTCCTTCCACACCCACGGAACCCCGCCGGTTAGCTAGCGGGACAGGCCGGCCAGGGCAGGCGAGGAGGAGCCGAGGTGACGAAGCGCGTGACGGGACGGCTGAGGCTGCTGAGCACCGAGCAGGATAACTAGCCCGCGGGCTGGCTCACCTGGGGCTGGGGGCTGCTGATCAGCGAGAAGATCGCGCCCTGGTTGTCGGTGACGACGCCGGTCCGGCCGTACGGGCTGTCCCTGATGGGCCGCACGACGCTGCCGCCGTGCT
>JBKQQQ010000372.1:0-5544 GCA_052144275.1 Streptosporangiaceae bacterium | reverse complement strand
ATTCGACGACGTTACGGCCGTAGAGCACGAGATGCTTGCAGTGCTGGTAGTCGAACAAGAGCCCCGCGGCGCCGAAGCCGTAGAGCGAACGCGTGGCGTTATGGACATTGCCTGCGCAGGCGGCATCGTGATCGAAGTAGTTCGGCGAGCCGAGCGCCCGAACGAAGGTCTGGGTCAGGTCAGTAAAGGGGCCGCCACGATCGGAAAGCGCGATACCGCGCCCGCCGAAGACATCGATCGTCTCAGTCAGCTTCTCGGCGATGTAGTCGAGGGCCTCGTCCCAGGACACCCGCCGCCACTGGCCGCCGCCACGCTCGCCAGCCCGGATCAGCGGCGTCTGCGGCCGCTCGTCGTCAGACTCGAGAAACAGGCCGGCCGCGCCCTTCGCGCACAAGCTGGCGCCGAGGGCCTGGTCGTGCGTATTGCCCTGCAGCCAGGTCACCCGGCCGTCCTCGACCGTCACCTCCATCGGGCAACGCACCGCGCACATGCCGCACATGCTGTAAACAGTGCGCCGGCCCGGGGCCCCCACACCACTCACGTTCGGCGCCATCACAGAACTCATGACAACCTCGTTCCACCCGTCTCAGCCAGCCGGCGCACGTCGCCCGCTGCCGAGGTCAACGTCCCACCACCCGGCGACACGTACCAGGGTCCCTTCGGCCCTAAGCGCCCAATCGATGGTCCAACGGCCGCAGGTGACCTGTCATCGCCTGCCAGTCTTTTCCCCTAGGTGAAAAAGACTGAGCCGCGCCGTCCCCGCCGCACTGTGCCACTCATCAGAGCCGGTACGCCGGACGAGGGCGAAGGTATGAAGCACCCGAAGGGGCTCGAGATCCAAACGCCAGGCTGAAGAAGGCTCCTGGCCGAGTGCCAAGTCAGCGCAGGGCGCCGGAATGGTCAGGTGGGGCGAAGGCCACCCGTAGCCGGTGAGCTAGAGCCCGTCGGTGTCGAGTAGCAGCACCTCGACGCGCCCGCCGGCCCGGACGCCGTCGCCGTCCGGCAGCAGTGCGAGGGCATTGGCCTGGGCCATGGCCATCAGCATGTGCGATTCCTGGCCGCCCGATGACCGTACCCGCAGCACCCCGTCTGTCCCGGTCCGTGCCGTCACCCGCACCAGATAGAGCTTGGGCCCCGGCCGGCGAGGCAGGTCAGTTTCCGCTATCGCGGCAACCCGCGGCCGGTCGAGCACCGGGCAGCCGGCCATGGCCCGTAGCGCGGGCCGGACGAACAGCTCGTAGGTGACAAGAGCGGCCACCGGGTTCCCCGGCAGCCCGAAGGCCGGTACGCGCTGCTCGCCGAGCGACGCGACGGCGACGTGCTGGCCGGGCTTCACGGCGACCGTCAGGGAGTGCATCGCAGCGCCGCCCAGCTTCTCCAGGACAACCTTCAGCACGTCATGATCCCCGACGCTCACCCCTCCCGTGGCGATGATGGCATCGCAGCGCGACCCGCCTGTCCGCAGGCGATCCGCCAGGATGTCCTGGTCGTCTCCGCCAATGCCGAGATCGACCGGACCGAATCCGTCCGATCTGAGCTGGGCCAGCAATGCCGGGCGGTTGGCGTCGCGGATCTTTCCCGGCATCAGGGCAGCATCGGGAGCTGCGAGCTCGTCGCCGGTGGACAGGACGCCGACCGCCGGGCGCGGATACACAAGCAGCGCCTGGACGCCGAGGCTCGCGAGTACCCCGATGTGGGCGGCCCTGAGCTGCGTTCCCGGCGCAAAGACCTCGGTACCGGCCGCGATGTCCCCGCCAGGCTCCCGGACATTCGTGCCAGGGCTCACTGATTCCTCAATGAGCACGGCCAGCCCGCCATCCTCCGCCCTCGTGTGCTCCACCATGCACACTGCGTCGGCACCTGGCGGCATCAGCGCACCGGTCATTATCCGCATTGCCTCGCCGCGCGAAACGGCCGCCTTCGGCTCGTCGCCGGCCGCCACGGTCCCGGTCACTCGCAGGCGAACCGGGGCGGCAGCCACATCAGCGGCCCTTACGGCATAACCGTCCATTGCGGCATTGGCGAAGCGGGGCACGGGCTCGGTGGCCTGCACCGTCTCGGCCAGGACATGCCCAAGCGCATCGCCGGTGGCGACGCGGCGTGGCGCCAGCGGCGTGATCGCGGCCAGGACAAGACGACGCGCCTCAGCAACCGGGATCAATGCGGTCACCCGTAGAGATTCCTTGCAATCGCAGCGGGATCAGCAGGGCACAAGGTCCTGGCGGACTCAGTCCAAGGTCCGCACCCGCCGACACCGGCAGCGATGATCACGTCAAGGGGTGCTAGCGCATGGCCGCAGCGACACAGCCCGGCGGCTGACGTCAGCTGCCGTTCGCCTCGCCGCCTGCGGCAAGCCGTTTGCCGGCGGCGAGCGCGGCCCGGGGAGCCAGGCCTGCCCGGCCGACCAGCCAGCAGGTGACCGGCGCGGCAGGCCGCTCCGAGGCGTGCGCGGCGATCCCGGCGAGTTCGAGCAGCATGTCCAGCTCTTCGCGGGTTGGCGGGACGGTGCCGACTTCGGCGGCGAACCCCGCTAGCCAGTCCTGAATGCTCTGCGCCATGCCCTGACGGTAGCGACGGCTGCTCCCTGCTGGCGCGCCGGGCCCCTTCCGGCGAAGCAGGCTCCCACCGCCTGACCCGCCAGCAGCCAACGGCTGGCAGCGCCTCGTAGTAGGACCACGAGTGCGGAGCACATGGGTGGATGTCGATTACCGGTGAGGGGTGACAGCGGGGCGTGTGGGTGGAAGCAAGGCTGGGAAACTGCCGGGTCCGTGGCTGTCGCCGGGTGTGGCCCACGTCAGCCTCATCCTTGTGATGTTCACCGGAACGGTCTGTTAAACGGTCTCACGAAGCCAAGGCCAGCCGACGTCGGCGGGCAACGTGCTCCCCTCATTCTCATCCCCAGGGAGCGCGCAGCGCGCATCAAAATCTGTTAGGTGATCGCGTGGCATCTGGATGGCTGATCCCAGCTGCGTTGGTGCATAGTGCCCGTTTCGGCGCCTGCGTTCCTCAGTTGACATAGCCGGCTACTTGACTCAACGGAAAGGCAGATCATGTCCGGGATCACGCTCGATCTGCTCTGGCGGGTCCTTGCATATCGCGCGGGCTGTCTGACCTCGGTGACGGAGCTGGAGCCGGCGGCTGGCTCCCTAATGCCCATGCGCCGTCACGCTGCCGGTGACATTCATGGGTCCGATGATCCATCAGCGGGACCTTGGACCCTACCCTGTCATTGCGCACGTCTGCTATTCGAGAGGGCAAGTCTGTCTCCTGGGAGGCGCCGCCGGTGTCGGCATGCTGCTGCACTCCATCGCCGGGAACAAGTAGCGGCCAGGCGCCAGTGGCCAGGGCGAGTTGTCGGCGGGGCCGGGTACCTGTCCCGGTCCCGGTGAGCCGGTGTGAGAAGTCCGGGGATGGCTGATCAGCTGCCGAGCTGGGCCGACGGGCGGGCGAAGGCGCAGATCCTGGAGTTCGTCCGGTCGGCGACCGAGCCGGGCCGTTTGTTCGTGCCCGCATCGGAGCGGGTCGCGGCGTTCGACAGCGATGGCACGTTGTGGTGTGAGAAGCCGATGTGCCCGCAGGCCGATTTCCTGCTGCGGCGCTGGAAGGAGATAGCGCAGGCGCATCCCGGCTTGGCCCGGAAGCAGCCGTGGAAGGCCGTGGTCGACGATGACCAGGCGTGGCTGGCGGGGATCGTAGCGCACGTGCCCGAGCTGACCAGGGGCGTAGCGGAAGCCTACGAGGGCATCACCGTGCAGGTGTTCGAGAGGGCCGTGCGGAGGTTCTTCGAGATCGCGCGCCATCCGGTGCTCGGCGTCCCCTACACCAGGCTCGCCTATCAGCCGATGCGCGAGCTGATCGACCTGCTGAGGGCCGCCGGGTTCGAGGTTTATATCTGCCCGGCGGGCGGCCGGGACTTCGTCCGGGTGGTGGCGCAGGAGATGTATGGCATCGACCGCCAGCACGTGATCGGCTCGGGCGCCACCCTGGAGTACCGCCACGGCCAGGTGTACCGCGGCAAAGGCGCCGAGCAGCCCGTCGATAATGGCCCGGGCAAGCCGGTGCACATCTGGGCTCGCACCGGGCGCAAGCCGCTGCTGGGCGGCGGGAACGCCGACGGGGACGCCGCGATGCTGCGCACGGCCCGGTTCGGCCTGCTCATCCGGCACGACGACGCCGGGCGGGAGTTCGCCTACGACGCGGGTTCGGAGAAGGCGCTGGCCAAGTCGAAGGAACGCGGCTGGGCGGTCGTGAGCATGCAGAACGACTTCAAGGTGATGTTCAGCCTGTGATGGCCGGGCGCGAGTCCTGCTTCTTCCCATCCCCCGCAGTCGCACTGCTGGTGCTGTGGGAACCGGGAAACTCATCGTCGGGCAGAGGGACAGCCTTCAGGCGTCAGCGTCAGCGTCAGCGTCCGCTCCCGGCGCCCGGCGGCGGGCCCAGCCACTGCGCGTAGCACCTGGACTCGTCCCGGCCGGGTTGCACGCCGCCGGGCAGGGCCTGGACGAACACGAGCCTGGCGGCCACCGTCTCGAATCCCAGGGTCCACCAGTCCTGGCCGCCCGTGCGGATCTCGGTGAGTTCCACCTCGCACCCCGGCTGCTGGCCCGGCCGCGCGCCGCGCACCGCGATCTGTCCGCTGGCCAGTGAGAACCGGCTGATCCGCCGCCTCTTGCGGACCGGCCTCCAGCCGGGCGGGTCACCGACGCCGGGGCTAAGCGGGCTGAAGGGAAAGGACCACTTGTGCCAGGTCTCCATGCGGCCGCGGGCGCGGCCCGCCACCTCCAGGGTCCCCGGGCTGCCGCGGTACACCTTCACTTCCAGTGCCCCGCCCCCGCGGACCTTCACCGACAGCCCGCGCAACGGCGGATCCAGCAGGTAGGTGTCCAAGCGTGACTCCACCGTTGCCGGGAACCGGGCGAACCACCGGGCCACCGCGGTC
This sequence comes from Streptosporangiaceae bacterium, assembly GCA_052144275.1. Taxonomy (GTDB): domain Bacteria; phylum Actinomycetota; class Actinomycetes; order Streptosporangiales; family Streptosporangiaceae; genus Palsa-504. Next base: position 605 of record JBKQQQ010000372.1, on the reverse strand, counting down.
TCCAGCTGGCCCGGGAAGATCCAGCGCACCTCAAGGCTGTGGACTGCTTCGGCGACCGGGCTCTGAGGCGGTTCAGCCGTCATCGTCACGTGCTCCTGCCCCGCTCAGCGCAATCTGCGAGAGGCGACGGCAATGGCGCCGAGCCCGCCGCCGAGGGCGGTCAGCACACCGGAAGGCGGCAGCGGCGCAATGGCCACCACAGAGGTTCGCGTGGACGCCCAGGTCCGTGAGCAGATCGGTGAAGATCCAGCCCTGCAGCTGGCCGGCCGGGGCGAGAAGAGGAGCGGGCATTAATCCTCCGGTGAGCGGCCGCGGCCGCGGCCGCACGTGAGCCGGGTGAGGCTATTTCAGGATGTTGACGGCGCGGGCGACCACCAGGAGCGCGACCAGCAGCGAGATCACGTCCTCGGCCATCATCATGAGCTTGGCCCAGGGCCTGATCGCCGAGACGTCCGTCGGGCTGAATGCCATCGCGGTAGTGAACGACAGGGACAGGTAGTCGATGAACTTGGGGTACCAGTCGGCCCCGGCGTACTGCGGGTTGGTCATCTCCGGGAAGATGAAGGCGGGCTGGCCGCCCGTTCCGCGCGCGCGGGCCGCCGCGC
>JBKQQQ010000371.1:0-3773 GCA_052144275.1 Streptosporangiaceae bacterium | reverse complement strand
GTCGGCTCGTCGGCGAGCAGGATCATCGGCCGGTTGACGAACGCGCGGGCCATCGCGACCCGCTGCTGCTCGCCACCGGATAGCTCGTCGGGCATCCGGTCGTGCTTGCCCTCCAGGCCGACCAGGTCGATCACTTCGGGGACGACCTTGCGGATGAAGCGCCTTTGCTTGCCGATGACCTCGAGAGCGAAGGCGACATTCTGGTAGACGTTCTTGTTGGGCAGCAGCCGGAAATCCTGGAACACGCAGCCGATGCGCCGTCGCAGGTACGGCACCTTCCAGTTAGTCAGGCGCGCGAGATCACGGCCGGCCACGTGGATCCTGCCGTCCGAAGGCCGCTCCTCCTTCAGGACCAACCGGAGGAAGGTCGACTTCCCCGACCCCGACGGGCCGACGAGGAAGACGAACTCCCCCTTGGCGACCTCGATGTTCACGCTCTCCAGCGCGGGGCGGTTCTGATTCGGGTAGACCTTTGTGACGTTATCGAAATTGATCACGGGACCATCACAAGCGATGTAGGTGGACAAGGACCGTGGCTGCTGCCGCCAACCTCGGCAACTTGCGGGTAACCTGGTTTGGCCAGGGAACAGTCTAGAGGGAAACTGGCAGCTAAGGCCTTACATCGCGGCAAGTGCCGGGACGCGGCCAGGCGGAAGGGGTTTCCGATGAGCTGCGAACACCTGATCTGCGCACAATGCGCCGGGCCGGTGGTGGAGGGCCGGTGCCCCGCGTGCCGGGCTTCTCGAGACCACGTTCACCACCACTCAAGCGCAAGCCCGCAGCTGATCATCGCGGCCATCTTGGTGCTGAGCGTCCTGCTGCTGCTGGCCATGCACCTCGCCAGGTAAACGCCTACCGGCCGTTCTGGCGCATCCAGCGGATCTCTGCGTCGATGAACTCGTCGATCTCCCCGTCCAGCACCGCCACGGCGTTCCCTGTCTCCATGCCCGTTCGCACGTCCTTGACGTTCTGGTACGGGTAGAGCACGTAATTGCGGATCTGGGTTCCCCAGGCGCGGCCGCCGTCGCCGCGCAGCGCGGCCATCTCCTGGGCCTCCTCCTGCCGCCGCCGCTCGAGTAGCTTGGCCTGCAGGACCGCCATCGCCGACGCGCGGTTCTGGATCTGGCTGCGCTCGTTCTGGCAGGAGACCACGATCCCGGTAGGCAGGTGGGTGATGCGGACCGCCGAGTCGGTCGTGTTCACGCCCTGGCCGCCCGGGCCGCTGGAGCGGAACACGTCCACCCTGATCTCGTCCTCGCTGATGTCGATGTGATCGGTCTGCTCCACCACCGGCATCACGTCCACGCCGGCGAATGAAGTCTGCCTGCGCCCCTGGTTGTCGTACTTGGAGATCCGGACCATCCGGTGCGTACCATGCTCGCCGCGCAACGTTCCGTAGGCATAGGGTGCGCTCACCGCGAACGTGGTGGACTTGATCCCCGCCTCTTCCGCGTACGAGGTGTCGTACACCTCGGTCGGGAACTTGTGCCGCTCCGCCCAGCGTAGGTACATCCGCATCAGGTTCTCCGCGAAGTCGGCGGCGTCCGCGCCGCCCGCCTGCGCGTTGATCGAGATCAGGGCTTCCCTGGCGTCGTATTCGCCGTTCAGCAGGGTACGGACCTCGAGCTGGTCGATCTCGGTGCGGAGCGCGGCCAGCTCGCCCGCTGCCTCGATGCGGGTGGGCTCGTCGCTCTCGCCCTCGGCCAGGTCGAACAGCACCTGGGTGTCCTCCAGGCGCTGACGCAGGCTGGCCAGCCTGGCTAGCTCTGCTTCCAGGTAGGAAAGGCGCCTGTGCACCTTCTGCGCACGATCCTGGTCCGCCCAGAGCCCAGGATCGGCGGCCTGTTCGCGCAAATCGGCCGCTTCCCTCTGCATTTCGCCAGGATCGAGCACCGCCTCTATGCTGTCGAGCTTCGAGGTCAGTGCCGCGATCTCATCAGCGGGATCGGTACCTGCCATGCCGGTTAGCCTACGCGAGTGGCGGAGGCGGAGCCCGCATCCCTACCCGGCGCGCGAAACCCGGGGCCCAAACCCGGTATTCTGCCTTAGCGTGACACACCGAAGGCGACGGACCTGGGCGGGTATCGCGATCGGGTCAGTAGCGCTAGCTGCGGTTACGCTGCTAGGGGTGCAGGGCTGCGCCCCGGCCATGCCCGCGGACGCGGTCACCCACGCCAGCCACAGCGTTTCCCTGGCCGCGGCGGAGGCCATCTACGGCTCGTACCTGACGGCCAGCGACGCGGCCGCAGCCGCGGGCAACACGACGCAAGCACTTTCGATCGTCACGGCCGCGCAGTGGGCTCAGGTGAAGGGCCAGTACACGGCCCTGGCCTCGGCGGGCACGCCGGTCCCGAGGTATCGGTACGGCAAGGCGACGTTCTACGTTCCGTCGCTGGACACCTACCCGGAGTGGTTCCTGGTGGCGGTGCCGAGGAGAACCGACACCGGCGGCCGGCTGGGCCCCGCGGTCAGCACGCTCATGGTATTCGCCAAGGCCAAGAACAGTCTGCCCTGGACGCTGAGCGGCACGGCCGTGCTTGGCCGGCCACTGCCGGCCATCGCCCGCGACAGCGACGGCTACGCCGTAGACGTGACCACCACCGACCCCAGCCTGCTGATACGCCCGGACGTGGTAGGGGCGACCCAGGCGGCCGTGGTGGACGACGGGCCGGCCAGCCCGGCCGCGGCGGTGGTCAGCGACGGGCCGCAGACGACCGGGCTCTACGCGGCGCAGGCCGCCGAGGCAGCCGCGGCGCAGGCCCGGGGCCTGCAGTACCAGTGGCTGCTGCAGGGCGCGGCCTTCCCGCAGTTCGAACTGCGGCTGACCGGCGGCGGAGCCCTCGTGCTCTACGGGATGTACCTGAACACCAGCAACGAGCACCCCAACCTGGCGGCCGGGTCTCCCATCCCGGTGCCCCCCGCCTTCACCCCGCTACTCGCCGCGCCCACCGAGGTCGGCTACCACGCGGTGTACGCCAACTGGACCTACGAGTTCGCCGCGATCGACCCGCCGGCCACCGCCCACAACGCCAAGCTCCAAGTCATAGCCGCCCAAGGCGCCCCCACCTACGGCCACGCCTACTGAGGCACAGGGGGTCGGGCCCACAGCGTCTGAGCGCCGGCCCGCCGGCCCCGCAGGGCCCGCCCGCCGGCCCACCGGCCCCGCAGGGCCCGCCCGCCCCGCTGGGCCCGCCCGCGGGCCCATGGGCCGGCAGCGTCCCCCCGACGGGGGGCCGAGGGGGTCTGGGGGAAACGGTTTCCCCCCAGAATCGGGGGGGTTATGGGGGTCGCCCCCCCTGATTATGGAGTCCCCCTGATTACACTGGCAGCGAACTGGCGGCCACCAGGGTACGGACGGCCCGCAGCGCCACCGACAAGGTGGTGAACGTGAAGCGCTCGCTCTCCCAGATCTCGCCGAGGGTCTGGGCGGCCATCGCCCTCGCGGCCTCGTTACGCGACACCCACGCGGCGAGCCGCTCCTCGGGGGACCGCGGCACCTCGGGTCCGCTGACCCCGAGCACGTCCTGCGTGAGCGAGGCGTGCGCGGCGTACAGGTCGTCGCGCAGGGCGGCCCGGGCCATCGTGGACCAGCGGTCCTCCCGCGGCAGCGCGGTGATGCGGTCCCGCAGCCGGGTGATCTGCAGCCGGTCGGCCAGGTCGAAGTAGACCTCGGCGGTCTCCTCGATCCCCCGCCTGGCGGAGGCGGCGACCTGCACGATGTCGAAGGCGGAGTACGTCGGCACCATGGCCGCGACCCGCTCGGCCAGGTCGAG
>JBKQQQ010000370.1:0-7583 GCA_052144275.1 Streptosporangiaceae bacterium | reverse complement strand
GCTAACGAGTCTGCCGGACGGCGAACCCGCTAACACTCATTAGCGGACTGTCGAGGATCAGCGCCGTTCGGCCGCGACTGCTGCCAATACTGCTGCCAAGCCGCTGGACAACGGTTGTCCCGGGTGGACAGCTGTGGAATGTCGGCCCAGCGCACGGATGGCAATAGACGGTCCTGGACGACTTGCCTAAGCCTACGGATCAGAAGGTTGCAATTCGGGTTGCAGTTCAACGCCGTGCCGCGTCGTCCACGAGGGACCGAGCGAGCACGTTGGTCCAGCCTGAACCGATCCGAACCACAGCGCGCCGAGCTGCTAATGCGGTTAGGCGGTCGCCCCCACCTGCTACCTACATGCACGAGCAGGGCGGCCGACCGGTCCCATCTGTAGTCTGCTCGTGACTATCAGGCAGCAAGTTGACGCGCAGAAACCGGAAATTCACCGCGACTTATGACGATCTCTGTCCGCGCCGTTTCTGGTTCCGCGCGGGCACCGCTATCCAGGACTGGCTGTGGGACCGCTATCGCCGGGCTGGCCCGGCCGGGCAGGACTGGCTGCGGGACCGCCATCACCGGGCTGGCTCGGCGGGCTAGGCTGGGCGGGCGTTCGAGGATACGACTCCCATTGATAGAACTCCGCGCCGAGCGGCTGGCCGTCGCCCTGCAGCTCCTTTCGGATCAGCTCGGAAAGATCGTTGTCGGCCTTGTCAGCGGCCTTGTGCCTGTCTGCTGCATTTGCCTGCCCAGCCTCGAAAGCCCAGATGGCTTCCCTGTGCGCCGTAGTAGAGGCCTTCATGGCCTTGTTGACGTCCGCGGAGCCGAAGGCGAGCAGCCGGGCCTCCAGGTCATGCGCGACCGGCGGCTGGTGTGTGTCCAGCCATGCCTGCGCACTCTGCCTGGTCTGGTCGTCCAGGTTGTCCTTGCCGCGCATCTCGAACTCGCGTGCCAACTGCCGGTAGCTCGTCGCAGCGATGGTGTCAATGTAGGCCCGGGCGCGCTGACGCCAGACCCTGTTCTCGCGGGCGCTGGCAGCGGTCCGGCGCGCAGTCCAGATGGCCGCGCCGAAGCCGGCCAGTCCGACGATGACCGTGCCCGCCACGCCGATGGCGGCAGCTGTAACGTCCGGACTCATGGCCGCAGCGTACGCGCGGCGACCGCAGTCCGCACTGGTTGCTGCCTTCAGCCAGCGCTGCTGTTATTTCGATGTCCACCATTGGCCGGTGTCGCTGGCCAGTTGTGTCGGGGCGGCGGGGTCTAGGTCGGGGCCGGTGATCCGCGCAGGCGTGCTGTCCGAGCTTCACCGCTTAGTAACTCCCGTGAGCCCGGGTGAGCCGCTAGGCCTGATCGAATGCTCCGGGTGGCAGCAGCTCCCGCCAGTTCGGCATCCACCTGCTCGCCTGCTCTTCCACCAGTGCGTATAGGTCGCGGCCGATCGAGGGGAGTTCGCGCGGGCTAAGCGCGGGCATTAGCACGACCACAGACACCGTGCCCATTGCGTGCCCGATCGGCCGGTCAACGACGGGAACTTACGGTCACTCGCGGACAGGCCGATTTGTGCACGCATTTGTGCACGAGACGTGGCGGGACAGGCTGAGACGGGGGAGACGTAGAAGGCCTGGGGCGACTTCATGCCGCAGGTCTGCCGAGGCCAGCGCGAGGACTGGAGACTGCCCGAGACGGCAGAGACGAATGTCGTTTGGCTCATAACCCAGAGGTCGCGGGTTCAAATCCCGCCCCCGCTACCAAGGCAAGAGGCCCTTTCTCGAACAGAGAAGGGGCCTTCTGCGTGTGGTCTGCTAACGGATATGTAAACGCGGCTCTCACTCAGGTCGCTCGCCGGAGCCCTCGAAGACCTTATAGCACACTGTAGCAACCGGTGCTACGGTACTTCCATGAGCAGTCAGCCCGAGATCACCCAGCGAGACCTGAGGATGCGGTCCAAAGAGATCATGGATGCGGTCGAGCGCGGACAGGCGTTCACAGTGACCCGGGATGGCCACAGCATCGGTGAGCTGGTGCCGCTGCGCCAGCGCCGCCGTTTCGTGTCCCGGGCCGAGTTCGCCGCTATGTCGCGCAGTGCCCCGGTCATCGATGTGGACGCGTTCCGGGCCGACCAGGACATCGCCGCCGACCAGGCCGGAAGCGCTTATGACCACTGAGCCGGCGCGTCGCGGCCTGCTGGACACCAACGTCATGATTCTCCGGAGCGGGATCGCTCCCGACGAGCTTCCCGACGAGATGGCGATCAGCGCCGTCACGCTGGCGGAGTTGTCCGCCGGACCGCATCAGGTGCGCCCCGACACTGAACAGGACGTCTACTTCGAGGCTGCCGAACGGGCTCGCCGGCTGGACGTACTGCAGCGGGCTGAGCACGAGTTCGACCCGATTCCCTTCGACGCGGACGCCGCCCGGGCCTACGGCCGGGTGACGGCAGCTGTGATCGCGGCAGGCAGGAAGCCCCGCCGCAGGGCGGTAGACCTCATGATCGCAGCGACGGCAATGGCTGCTGAACTGCCGTTGTACACGATTAATCCCGACGATTTCGCGGGCCTGGATCACCTTCTTGCGGTGATCCCGGTAACCAGGCCAGAAGTTCCGAACGAACGCTAACCTGCCCGATAGAGCGGTACAAGGCATCTGTCGTCCGATCCGGCAACCCGCGACATGAACTCAGCGCCACGCGCTGCCGAATTCCCCTTTCGTAAATATCGAGAGCGGCGCATGCGGCGCCGCTGCCTGGCGTCAGCGCCGGGCTCTGCCTTGGCAGGCCCGCCCGGTGCACGCCAGGCCACGACACGCAGGGCACGTTGATCAACGCGGCTCACACGGCACGCAGACCAGCTGCAGCGGCATGGCCCCGGCGCGGGCAGCGAGAGCGGGATTGCCAGCGGTGTGCGGCGCCGCAGGTTCAGCGCCAGCAACATCGTCACGATCGAGGAGGCGCCGTCGCTGAATGCATCCAGGCCGCCCGTCGGCATCATGTTCTTGGTGCGCTCTTGCCAGCAGCGCTGCTAGCAGTCGGGCGGGTTCGTCCGGCCGGGTTTGCTGGGGCGGTGGGTAGCGCTCTGGTCGCCAGGTAACTGCTGGCGGCCCGGCGCGTTGGGTGAGGCCGAGAGTTACCCCGGCCAGCACGCTGAGCGCACCGGCAAGTTGCATGACGGTGACGGTGCCGGTACCGATCACCGCGACAGCGATCAGCGACGCAATGGGTACCAGGCCGTTGAAGAGCCCGGTCCGTTCCGCGCCCAGGCGTTCTACTGCGGAGAACCAGGCGACGAACACGACCGCGGTGACCGCCACCGCCAGGTACAACAGGGCGGCCAGTTCGGTTCCGGTGAGCGGGCGCAGAACCGGCGGGCCGCCGGCCAGGCGAACTAGCACCGCCGCGGCGAGCAGCTGGGCGGCGGCCAGCCCGCACGCGTAGATCGTGACAGCCAGCGCGCCGAGCCGGGGCAGCAGGGGCGCGGCCAGCAGTGACGTACCGGCCACCCCAGCAAGTGCCCCGGCTGACAGCAGCAGCCCCGGCAGGCTCCAGCCCGCCCCGGTCGTGCTGCCTAGCTCGGAGATGGCGGCGCCGGCGGTGACAATGCCCGCGGCGGCGAGGACCTGGCCAGGCGGCCGGCGGCCGGCAGCGACCGGGCCGGCGATCGTGATGATCAACGGCGCCGCCCCGATCACGACGCCGACCCCAGCCGGGCTGGCCGCGCGGGTGGCCATGATCAGCAGCACGCTGCACCCGGCCAGGCCGACCGCGGCCAGCACAGCCAGCCAGCACCATTCCCGCCCGGCCGGGCGTGGCAGCTGCTGGTGCCGCAGCCGGGCCCACCCGGCGAGCAGCACTCCTGCTACCGCGTACCGGATCGCTTGCCCGCCAAGCACCGGGTAGCCCGCCAGCAGGCTGGAAGCGGCCACTGACCCGCCCACCAGCAGCACCGCGCCGCCAGCGAGCGCTACGCCAGTGCGCTCGGCGTGAGTATTCCAAAGACCCATGCTGCCAGCCTGCAGGCTGCCCGCCATTAGCGGAAGTGGCATAATCAGCATGGCGACATAAGGAAAACTGTTGATCGACGTGCAGCGGCTGCTGGTGCTGCGGGAAGTTGCCCATGCTGGCAGCTTCGCCGGGGCCGCAGCTGCGCTGCGCCGCACTCCTTCCGCGGTCTCCCAGCAGATCGCCGCCCTCGAGCGCGGGGCGGGCGTCCCACTGGTCGAGCGCAGCACCCGCGGCGTCGTCCTTACCGACGCCGGGCGGCTCCTCCTCGCCGCCGCCGACGCGGTACACACCGAACTGCAGACAGCGGCGCGGCAACTGCTCGACCTGCAGGCCAACGGCCCGCAGACCCTGACCGTGGCCACCTTCGCCAGCGCCGGGGAACCCCTGCTCGCCCCCGCCCTGACCGAGCTGACCACCGCCGCAGGCAACACCATCGACGTCACCGTCATCGAGGCCGAACCCGACGACGCCCTTGCCTCCCTGCGCAGCGGCGGCGCCGACCTGGCGCTCGTCTACCACTTCCACACCCGCCAGCCACCCGGTCACTGGCCCGCAACCGCCGGTCCCGGCGCCTATATCCCGCTGGTCGACGACCACATCCGGTTGCTCGTGCCCGCAAGCCATCCCCTGGCCAGCCAGCACGTAGCCGCCCTGCCCGAACTCGCCGATGACCGCTGGATACAAGGCTGGGGCGACACCGGCGCCGTCCTGGACACCCTCGCCGCCACCGGCGGCTTCCGGCCCCGCATCGCCTGCCGCTCCAGTGACTACCGCTTCATGAGCGCCCTCGTCAGCGCCGGTGTCGGCGTCGCCCTCATCCCCCGGCTCGGCCTGCCCGACAACCCGCGAGTCCGTGACCTGGCAATCACCCCGCAACCCATCCGCTACGTCGGCATCTACCGCCCCCGCCGCCGCTGGCAGCACCCAGCAGCCGACCGCCTCCTCGCAGCCCTCCGTCACCAAGCCGGCACCATGAGCAGCCCATGAGGTGCAGAAGTCCTAGCTGGGCTCAGATCCGGGGATGGCCTGCGAAGTGTACGTGCCCGCCCCTCCAGCATCAAGCGTGACTGCGGTCCCAGGGCAACGAGCACAGCTGAAAGGTGCCTGGCGCACGTACACGCGAAGTCACGCTTTACACCGGAGCCTCTCTACGGGCACTCCGGCCAGAAGCCAAGGGCCAGGCGGGAGCCAGCCCGGACCGGGCGGGCCGAGGAACTTGCCGAAGCAATGCGGCAGCGCCGCACACGGTGAGCGGGGAACCTGCCGAAGAAGCCTACGAGTTGCGGACGACATCCACCGTCCGCCGTGCGCTGGGCGAGATACTCCCGGAGGCCGTTGCAGCCGCCGCCTATGAGTTCATAACTGGCCCTCTGCTGGTGGCCCCGTACCGGATCGGGAAGAGGCTGCTTCCGCCGATGGATGACAGGTTTAGCGTGCGTCGCGGCACCTACAGGGTGATCTACCGCATCGACGATAAAGCCCATCTGGTGACGGTAGTGGACGTTGGCCACCGCCGGGATGTCTACCGCACCTGAACAGCCGCGCCGCCGGCACTTTGCCGAACAACGCTTTAGTACTTCTATCAAGGCGGCGCGCTGTGCGCGCCGCGGGCCGGCACCAGCGCTCGGCCTCTGCCTTGGGAGACCCGGCCGGCGCGCGCCGGCCCACGACTGGGCGGGCCTCGATCAGACGGACTCACTCGTCGCGCGGAGAATACTGGGCGGAGCCGTCTTCCTCGGCGATCCATTGTCCCGCTCCTGGCCGCCGCTTCTAGGTCGCCCTTCGGGCGTCGCTATGCGATCGGCTTCGCCGAACCTAGACCCGACGTCCACTCGCCAGGATCTCGGCGCCTAAGAGAAGGACGGACAGGACTAGGATCGGCGAGCCGGAGCTTCGTCGAGAGCTGGAATGGGCATGTCCACAACAACAGGTCTTCCGTTCGTCTGACAGCAATGCGGATTCTCCTGGGGCGCCCTCCGGGCGTCGCGTCGCGATGGCTTCGCCAGCCTAGACCCCGCGGCCACTCGCAAGGGATCGGCGCCTATCGAGGAAGATTCCTGCGGTGACACAATCTCGGGCAGAGCCATCACGGCCTCCTTGCGGACTGGGCCGCTGGGTTAGCGGTGCCGCCGGTACTGCAGCTCGACGATCCCGTTGCTAGAGGCGGTGCTGGAGACCAGGTCGAGCTGGTAGGAGTGGGGGACGCCGTCGAACAGCCGGGTGCCCTCGCCCGCAACGTAGGGGTACAAGGACAGCTGGAGCTCGTCGATCAGGTCGAGCCGCATGAGCGACCGCCAGAGGCTGACGCCGCCCCAGACCACGATGTGGCCGTCGCCGCCTTGCCTGAGCTTGTCGATCTCTTCTGCCGTGTCACCGGCGGCGATGGTGGTGTTGGCCCAGTCGGCCGTCTTCAGGGTCCGGGAGAAGACGACCTTGCGCGCGGCGTTCAGGATAGGGGCGAAGGGGTGGTCGGTGGCCGTTGTCATGGCCTCGGCGATGCTCTCGTAGGAGGTGCGGCCCATGATGTGCGCGTAGGCGCTCTGGAGAAAGTCGAGTCGCGTCGGGTCGTCGGGCTCACGGGTTTCGGGCAGGCTGAAGCAGAACTTCCAAAACTCGGTGCCCTCGTCGGCGAGAAGGCCGTCGAGCGAGTAGTTGAACACTGTCGCTATCAGCTTCCGCATGATCAGAACTCCCATGGTCTCGGGTCGTCTGGGGACCGTGCTTGCTAGGGGAACGTGCCTGTCCCGGGCCGCAGCGCTCGCGTGGCCGCAGCGCTCGCGTGGCCGCGGCGTCTGTGGCCTGTCGCTAGTGCTTCAGACGCTACCGCCGCCCGGAAGTCATCGGTGCCCGGTCGACTGGCCGGTTGCGCGGTCAGGTACCGGACAAGGCCGACGGCGATAGAGGACCCTGGACTCGGAGCTTCCTTGCCGACAGCCTGTCTGTGCGTCTCACGTTGAGGAGGACCGCAAGGGTCCGGCGCCTGACAGCAACGGCGGCAGCCAACGCCTGCCACCGGCACCCGAGAGCACCCTGTCACGCTCGACCGTCATCACCGAACTGGACCTTCGCCAGGCCTGAAAGCAGACGGTCGAGGATCAGCGCCTGGGAGCCACGCTGGGAGCCACGGGGAATGAACAACCTTCGGACGTTCCGGACTCGCATGGACAACGAGCAGTGACGAGCCCGAGGTCGCGAACTGATTTGAACGGGGCCGGATGCCAGTACAGGAATCTACGGATCAGATGCTCCCCGAGGTAAGCGCGTGCCCGTTGCGTGCCCGATCGGGCAGTAAACCGGGGGAACTCACGGTCACTTCCGGCGAGGCCAACACGGCATCCAAGCTGGGACGGGCCAGCTCGCCAGGCGCAGGCCAACGACCTCCTGAGCAGCGAGTCATGCCAGACCGGGACACGTGCCCATCGGGGAGCCAAACCAGGATGCTCACGGTCGCCTGTGGGCCTCAGGCTGCTTAGCCTTTCTTCTGAGCTAGTGATTCTATGACTACCGTTCGGTACGGGGCTGCCAGCCGGCCGAGGTCATCCGGATCAGCAGTCTGCACGACGCCCCCACCCGCTTCGACTGCCACGGCGACGGGA
>JBKQQQ010000369.1:0-5760 GCA_052144275.1 Streptosporangiaceae bacterium | reverse complement strand
GCGCAGCCGGGCAAGGCTGAGAAAACGAGCGGGAGGGCCCGTCAGTCGTCGTGACCGCCCCGGCGACCCGCCGGGCGTGCGCCCAGCCGAGTGAGCTGGTGACCACGGCGGACAGGTCAACGGGGCGGCCCGGGCGAATGAGGCGGCGATCTTCAGGAACGACGTGAACGACGCCGTCGCGCACGCGGCCGGCGACAAGCCGTTCACGCTGACCGTACTTCGCCCCTCCTGACCTGCCTTAGCTTGTTATCTAACCTGCTGGCCGTTCAGCCTGGACGCCGAGACATCACAGACCCAGTCGATCCCGGCCATCGGCCACGAGGTGGTCGATCAGTCCGGCCACGTCGTACTTGGGGCACGGTGTCGGGTGGCCGAGCTCGTCAGCATCTATTCCTGAGACGATCACCGCAGCGTTCTCGTAAGAATCCAACAACGTGCTTCGGCGGTCAGAATCGGCCATGCGGTTCCTCCTCGGTGTGACAGGCTAGCTACGCCGGTCGCCGGTTCGCGAGCGCACCGAAGGACGACTATCTCACTACCCGCACGGACGCGCGAATCGGCGTTCGGGGCAACGTGGCGGTGCGTCGACTAGCGAATACAGTCACGTTCTGTGATGGCCATGGGGTCTTCTTCGTGGCCGCCAGCGGGCAGTTCCGGACGGCCGCCAACACTTCCGCTGGGGACGACTGGATCGCCCCAACCAGTTCTCTGTGCCGTATCTTGCGTCGACATGACCGCGTCGACGTCAGATGCATCAGATCAACTGAGATCGGACAGCTGATCAGCCATGCCTAAGGTGACTCGCTGCTAGATCCTCTGCTCGACCTGCAACAACCATTCACGACCTGCAGATAAAGACGACGCGCAGAACAGCCTGGTCTGCACCCCACGTGACCCAGCCTCATGCGACAGGTAAAGCGTGCATAACGGCGGTCCGGGCTATTCACTTGAGCGGACCAGCTGAGAACAGACCGCTAGATGCTGTGGTCATGGCAGCTAGGCGTACCAAGATCTTGCGGCTGGTCCGGTTAACTGAATACCCCCTACGGCGGTTATCTGGAGTCGTTTGTGTATCGTGCCTGGTAGATAGGTGTTTCTGCGGCGCGGACATGTCAACGCCGCGGTTTCGGGAGTGGCCGGTGCCAGTGTCATTGCGGCTCGGCGGGCGCTTTGCTGGCCGGCTGCATTCTGTGGAGGCCGAGCTGACGGGCGAGCTGGTCCCGGAGGGAGCGGTTCTCGGTTCGCAGGCGGGTGATCTCGGCGCAGGCGGTATCGAGCCGCTGGCGGAGCGAGCTGGTGCTTGCGCGTTGCGCGGTGAGCGCGGCGGCCGGTGGTTCGTGCTGGCGGAGGTCGCTGATGAGGTCGCGGATCTGTTCTTGGCTGTAGAGCCATGTCCGGGAGACGCCGGCGGCGTGTGCGACTGCGGCGTAAGTCACGGGCTTTCCCTCGCGTCGCAGCTGGTCGATGGCGTGGTGCGCGGCCGCGAGTGCTGCCTGGTGGCGCCGGGCGTTGGCCTGCGCGAGGAACGCGGAGTTGTCAGCTCGGTTCATCGCGGGGACCGTCGTCCTGGAGGGCTTCGAGGGCGGGGATGATCCGGTCCAGGTTGGCCTGGACGCGGCGCAGGTTCTCGGCGAGGCGGAGCTGTCCCTTGCCCTCGGCTTGTTCGATGAGACGGCTGTTGGCCGCGGCCTGCCGCCGGTGGATCTGCAGGAACTGGGGGGTTGTCTGGAAGTCCGGGCAGGTCAGGCAGGCATTCGGGTGCGGGCAGTCCTGCTGTGCAGGACGTGCGCAGTAGCCGTTCGGGAGGCTGTCGCGGACGCGGTTGAGGTTGTGCTTGACCCACTCGGCCGATGCGGCCGGGGAGCCGGGGTCGTAGCCGATCTGCTGGCCGGAAATGTTCACTCGCTGGGACTGGTAGCGGTCAAACGCTTCCCGGATGGTGGTGTCGTGGACCTTGGCGTAGTGGCTGGTCATATGCGGGCTGGCATGCCCGGGGAGCCTTTGCACCACGTGCTGCGGGACGCCTGAGTTAATCAGCCTTGTCCCGAGTGTGTGACGGAACTGGTGACCGGTCACGGTGACCGGCTGCCCGGCCTCGTCGCGCAAGTCGATGACGCGCTGCCAGCGCCTGAGCTGCTGGATGAAGGCGCTGTGCGAGTACGGCTTGGAGCCGTCGTCGTTGCCGGTCATGCCTGGGAACAGCCACGGGCTGCCGGCCGGCCACCGCTGGCGCACGTAGTCCTGCTGGGCGCGGATCGCCGCCGCGGCCTTGGCGCTGAGCGGGATCAGCTGCTCGGCCCGGACCTTGACGGCCTCGAACCGCAGGCAGGGCCAGCCGCTGCTGTCGGTGAGCACCGGGTTGAACGGGAGGTTGCACGCGTCCCCGCCGCGCAGCCCCGTCTCGATCAGGACGACGATGAGGTGGCGGGTGGTGGTGTGCGGGATCTTCAGCTTGAGGTGGCAGCCTTGGCTGTCCGTGCAGGTTTCTCTGCTGCGCTGGAGGACCGTTCCGGCGGCCAGGGCGCTCCGAGTGACGTCCTGCTGCGGCGCGGTCCGCACGCGGTCAGGGTCGAGACTTTTGCAGTCATTCCTGATGAGCGCTTCCGTGAGGAACGGGCTTACTGGGATCGCGTCATGGCCAGGATCCGCAGCATCGACTGGCAGTACGACGTTTCGGTCGCCGGGGACCTCGGCGACCACCTGGGTGATCCAGAAGCAGCTGAATTGCTGCAGCGGATAGCGGCCGCCGCTCAGGCGGTTGCTGACACCGGGCAAGAGCGGCCGGTCGCGTTCGGGGGTGCCCAGCTTCGGGTGCTGCCGCCGGGGACCACCGGCTACGAGCTCCGGGGAGGCGTGCAGACCTCGCAAGGCTGGCCGCGTGTAGAGAGAAGACTGCTGCAGAAGGCCGCTCAGGCGGCCCGTGCTGGGGGCGGCTGGCTGCGGGTGGACCTGATGGACGGTACGTGGCAGTTCACTCCATGGGCGCGCGCTAGTCTGCGGGAGAAGGTCGATCAGATCGCGGAGTTGCTGAAGTCAGCGCTCTGCCAGGTAGATGGCATCACCGGGGTCGTGGCTTCGAGCGGCGCCTGCGTGGCGCAGGGGCAGTTCCACGGTGAATCGGCGCGAACACCCGATCATTGCTACGGATTCGTGCGACCCCTACCGGGCGCCCGTGTTCGTGAAACCATGATCGTCCCGGTGAGCCCGGGAGGCCGCAACGAAGCCGACCTCTGGGCTGGGCTGTATAACTCGGAAGACTCCTGGCTCGATTGGGCGCTCGGCCAAGCCCGGCTGCCAGGGTGCCGACAGGTATTCGGACGCTGACACAGGCAAGCTAGCCGCCCGCCGGAAACCACTGCAGGCCCCGGCCGCGCTCGTCGCCCCACCAGCATCCTCGGTTTACAGCAGCGCTGACAAGGTCGGCCACACCACGCCTTACACCCAGCAACGAGCGGGAAGGATCAATCAACTACCTAAACCGCGCATATCGCCGATTCCGTGCCGATGCTGAGCGTCGCAGTTCCGCTGTTGGCCGCGCTCAGATTGCCTGGTTCTGCACACCGGCGGGTTAGTGAGCGGACAATCGGTTCGCGGCACCCATGAGCATGCCGCACCGGGGTTTCAGAGGGGCGACCGAACCTCAAAGAGCCGGCGAGCGCTAACGTGGCCTGCCCATCGCAGGAGATGCCACCGCCACTTGTTCAGCCGGGCTTGCGGGCCATTACCACCTCGGTGTCGCCCGGCCAGTCCCAGAAAATGCCCTCGGCGGAACGGTTCGCGAGCAGCGCGCGCACCTCGCCGGCGAAGTCGTCGAGACGATCACCAAACAGGTGCGGCGCCGAGGATGAGAGGGACAAGTAACCGGACAGGACGCTCTCGCTGTCTCGCAGCAGGTCGGGGATGCCTGGCACGAAGAACTGCTGCGGAACACCAAAGCGAGTCCGGGCCAGCACATCCTCGAAGCGGTGAGTTCGTTCTGGGGCGGTGCCTTGGCCGGCGCGCCGAATAGATCCGAGATATTTCTCCACCAGCGCCTTGATCTCATCGTGAGGTATCGGAGGCACCCCGGGGTCTGGCGGCCGGGGCCGCCCCCTCACCGTGTGGACGATCAGTGCCAGCGCACCGCCGGGCTCCAGCATGTCGTAGACGGTCTCGGCCACACGCTGCTCGTCGGTCCAGTGGAAGGACTGGCCGAAGGTCACCAGCTTGTACGGCCCTGGCGCGACCGCGGGCAGGTTCTCGGCCAGGCCCTGGACCCACCGGATGTTCATGACTCCCTTTTCCCCGGCTGCGCGGCAGCCCTCCGCAAGCATGCCGGCGTCAGGGTCCAGGCCGACCGCCTGCGCGAACAGATGAGCGAGGCGGACGGTAAGCACGCCAGGACCGCAGCCGGCATCCAGAAGCCGGCCGGTCCCGTCCAGACCCGCCTCCTGCGTCAGGACGGCTTCGAGGTCGGGTGAATACGCTGGGCGACCGTAGCGATAGTGGGCAGCAGAGCCGAGGTAGATGGTCGGGTCATACGGCACCGCACCAGTATGCCCGCGATCCGCGATCACAGCGCGATCGTCGAGAGGGCCAGGCAGCCATCGCTGCGACAGCCCTGACCACCCGGTTCTGCACTCCCGGACTCAGCAACTATGGAGTTGTCGATCCGATACAGATCGGCGGCTACGCGTGCGCAAGCTCGGTCCGTGGCGGTAGCAGAGCGTGATGGGCACAGCGGATCGCGGGCGGCGTGACAACAGCTCCGCCTTTGCGAGCTGCCGTGCCGGTGGGCTCTGGCCTGAGCTCGGAAGGCCCGTTTGATGTGTTCTGGCGCGGCTAGCCGCCTCAACTGCCTTATGGGGGTTCAACTCGGTTTTATGGGGGTTCAACTCGGCGGCAAGGTCATCTGGGCTGGTTCGCGGGGGCCGCGGCTGCGGTGCGGGAACTTCCGGGCAGCAGCGGGAGGCTGTCACCCTGCCTGCCAGATGATGGAGCGCCGCGGTGCGGATGCCGCCGTCCGGTCCTGGCCTGCAGCTCGATTCCGGCTGACCGCGATCATCGTTTCCGCAGGTCAGGTGCTCGGACTGGTCATGCGGCCGGGCGGCGCCGCCGCTATTCGCCTGCGGAATGCCGACCCGGGCGGCCCTTGTCGTGTTACCTTGGGCTGGTGCTGGATCACCGTTTCGGTGATGTACCACTCGAATGGGTGTTCAAGTCCCCCCTCGGACACGAAAACCGGTGCGATCTCCCCAAAACTGGCACCGCTTGAACACGCGCCGGGCGGCCGGTCCTCACGGTCGCCGCCCCGGCCACCGGCCGCGCTGCCGCCTCCTATCCGGGAGGCAGCCATGACCACCCGGCCCATTCCCCCTGTCATTCCCGCCGCCAGCTCTGGCCACAGGCCGGGCAAGCCTGGTCCGGGCCGTCCCATGCCATTGGCCAGCCCGCCGGGCCGGCCGGACGTGGTCTACGGGTTCGGCCGGATCGACGCCTCGGGCCGGGTCGCTGACCGGGTGACCATCGCCGCGCTGGGCTGGCGCGGCGGGGACCGGCTGACCCTGACCGCCGAGGCCGGGGTGATGATCGCCCGCCGCGACCCGGGCGGCATGGTCACCGTGCCCGCCCGGCCCTACGTGATGATCCCGGCTGCGCTCCGCCGCCGCTGCGGGCTGCGGGCAGGTGATCACGTGCTGCTGGCCGCCTCGCCGGGCCAGGACACGCTGGCCGCGTACTCCTTCGCGGTGGTGGACCAGGCGCTGCGGGCGCACGCCCCGG
>JBKQQQ010000368.1:0-7887 GCA_052144275.1 Streptosporangiaceae bacterium | reverse complement strand
AACGTCCGGCTATGGAACCCGGCCACCGGGCAAGCCGCCGGCACTCTCCGCCCGGCTGAAGCCAGGCAGGTACCCGGCGTGAGGAATGTGCCGTTCGAGCCCGACGTGAGAGGGGTGGCCTTCAGCCCCAACGGCAAGCTGCTCGCCAGCGCCGACGCCGACGGAACCGTCCGGCTATGGAACCCGGCCACCGGGCAAGCCACCGGCCCGGTCTTCCCCCCTGATACTGGCTCGGAGCCCAGTGTGAACGGGGTGGCGTTCAGTCCGGACAGCCTGCTCGTGGCTAGCGCCGACGGTGCCCTTCGGGTCTGGAATGCGGGCACCGGCCGATTGGTCAGCTCACCTCTCCCGGCCACCCTTTCCGGCGTGAACGGGGTGGCGTTCAGCCCCGACGGCACGCTCCTGGCCACCGCCGACGCCGACGGCACCGTACGGCTATGGAACCCAGCCACCAGACAAGAGGTGCGCGCTCTGGCCGCTGATACCGGCCCGGGGGGCGACGTGAACGGGGTGGCGTTCAGCCCCGACGGCACGCTCCTGGCCACCGCCGACGCCGACGGCAACGTACGGCTATGGAACCCGGCCACCGGCCAAGCCATCGGCGCTCCCCTGGCCGCCCATATCGGATACGCCGTAAACGGGGTGGCGTTCAGCCCCGACGGCAAGCTGCTGGCCGCCGCCGACGCGGACGGCACCGTGCAGACGTGGCAGATGCCGCTTTTCGCCTATCCTTACGCAGCACTGTGCGCCGATGTCGGGCCGCCAACAAGAGCAGATTGGACGCAGTACGCTCCGGGTGAGCGGCAGCCCAGCGTCTGCGGTTGACACGCGTCTTCCCCTAGCTCATGGGGCGGTCTCGGCTTCGGCGCAGATCAGCGCGGCGATGACCGGGTCACGGCGCAGTTTGTCCAGGCAGCGGCGGCGGGTCGGCCCGATGCTGCCGACCGGGATGCCCAGCCTGGCGCTGATCTCGACATACGGCACAGGCGGATCCTCAATCAGCAGGGCGATCAGCTGCTGGCAGAAGGGGGGCAACGCGCTGAGTGCCCCGCGCAGCGCCGCGTGTCGCTCAGCCGCTAGCAGTTCCTCCTCTGCCGTCGCGAACTGTTCGTCAGAGGCGGTCCTGTCGTCCGGCGCCTGCCCCGCGTCGTGCCGGCCCTGCGCGGCGCGCAGGACCCGGACGCACTCCCGCCGGGCGGTCGTGGCGAGCCAGCCGGGGAGCGCGGCGGGATCGCGGATCCTGTCCAGGTGGTCAAGCAGGTGCAGCCAGACGCTCTGGCCGACGTCCTCGGCGTCGGCACCGCGCAGCTCGTACCTGCGGCAGATCAACCAGATCAGCGGGGCGTACCGTCCGACGAGCGTGTCCCACGCCTGCTTGTCGCCGTTCCTGGCGCGGCTCACCAGGTCGGTGATGACGGCGTCATTGCATTCCATCGCCGCAAGGGAAGTCGGCGAGCGGGGCCGTGCTGTCACAATACTTGCCTCAGCGGTCATGATCTGGTCCTCCTCATGCGTACCGGGCCGCCCTGGGGCACAGGCTTGGATGGAGGCTGCGACTAGGGGTACTTCCACTGTTGGCGCCGTCGAGGGTTTTCACCACACGTAACAGCCCACAGGACAACCCACAGGAACCAGCCTTCAGGTACTCCTACCTGGGCGCGGTGCCATGGGCGGGGCGAGAAACCCAGACCGTTCGGAAGGAAAGCTCTTTTCTCTCCCTGGACGGGAGGTACCCAGACCGGTTATGAGCCGCTCGGCTTGGGGGTCGTGCAGGAGATCTTCGGGTCCAGGCCGACGTAGTTGAGCGGGCCCGCGACGATCGTCAGCGCCATCGTCGCTCCCTGGGTGCAGCCCAGGTTGGGGGCGCTGAAGTAGCCGCGCTGTCCGGCCGCGGCGGCTCCGATGATGAGCCACAGAAATAGGAAGACCGTCCCCTTGCTCATGTCTCCTCCGTCGGCCAGGGCCGACCATAGCTTGCTGCGATAGTAGCCGCCGTTTCCGGATATGGGGCCCCGCCGCGCCGTTTACCTCTGGTCCAGGAAGGCCTGGACGGCAGCCTTGTAGGGCTCGCGGTCGTAGCTGGCCACGTAGGCGCCGGCCATCCGCACCGGGTCGCCGAAGAAGTAGTACTCGTACAGCGCCTGACGGCCGGAAAAGGCTGAGATGCAGGTGTCCCAGACTAGCCGGAACAGCTTCACCCGCTCGGCCCCGCCCAGCGTGGCGGACTGCAGGTAGGTCTCGATGTCGGCCGCGGCGGGGCCGGAGACGTCGGCCGCGGTGGGGATGGCCATTAGCCCGGACGCGCCGAGCTTGCGCAAGATCTCGGGGAATCGCTGGTAGAGCTTCGGGTAGAGGTTGCGGGCGGTGTTCAGCGGCGCCCAGGCCGGGGTGAGCACGCCGAACTCGTTCGGCGCGGCGTCGGCTTCGGCCGCGCGCAGCAGCGCGCGCAGCGTCTCCAGCGTGGTGATGACCTCGGCCACGTCGGCCTGGACGTGGCCGAACTGCTCGATGCCGATGGCCTGGGTGAGCAGGGATACCAGCCCGAGGATGTACTCGGTCTTGGCCGTGGTCCGGGTGACCACCTGGTGGGTCATGTGCACCACGGCCGAGGTGTGCGTGTAGAAGCCGTTGCATAGTTCGGGGTCACCGAGGACGAAACAGCGCTCGTAGGGCACGTGCACGTCATCGAAGACGACGACCGCGTCGGTCTCCTCGAACCTGGAGCCGAGCGGGTGATCCTGCCGCGGACGGCCGTAGTCGAGCGGTTCGCGGGCCAGGTAGCGCAGGCCATTCGCGTCGTTGGGGATGGCGCAGGCGAAGGAGTACTGCTTGTCCTCCGGCGAGTTGCGCAGCACCGTGGAGGGGAACACGAGCAGTTCGTCAGCGAACGGGCCGATGGTGGCGAGCAGCCTGGCCCCCCTGATGACGATGCCGTTGTCGTCCTCGCGGGCGATGTGCGCCATCAGCGCGCCGCCGGCCTGCTGGCTCGCGGTCACCGCGCGGTTGGCCTGCGGCGGTATCAGCGTGTGCGTGCAGAGCAGGTCTTCCTCGCGGACCTTCTCGTAGTAGCGCCGGATGTTCTCGCCGAATCCCTGGCCGGCCTGGCTGAACCAGTCTTCGGCCGAGGCCAGCGCCATCAGCGCACTGTTCAGGTAGTCCGGGGTGCGGCCCAGCATGCCGAGCGAGCGGTCGGCCCAGGCCTTGAAGGCCTGCCGACGTTTGGTCAGGTCGTCGTGGGTTCCCGGCGGCAGGAAGGACGTGGCGACCGGGTCGCCGGTGGCCGGCGAAGGGTAGGTGAGGATGTCGCGGAACGCGGGGTCGTGCTGCATGTCGTAGAGCTCGGCGTAGCTGCGCACGACGTTGCGGAAGGCCGGATGATCGGCTACGCCGCCGGTCAGGGTCTCGCCCTGGATCTCCACGTGGACGCGGGCGGCGGACAGCCGCTCGAGGAACTCGCTGCCGCTACGTGCCGCCATACCGGGGACGGTACCGTCAGTGGATGGGCGCTCGTCAAGCACGCATGTCTGTGGCCGCGCGGGTCACGTACCTGCTCGAGCCGAAGAACTGGCTAATCGTCACCATGATCGGCGTCGGATTCCATGCCGACAGCCTGGCAGGCGCCGGCTGGGGGCTGCTGGCCGCGTTCTTCGCCGCCGTGCTGCCGACCATATTCATCGACTACGGCATCCGCCGTGGCCGCTTCGACGACAGGAACGTGGGCGCGCGCCGCCCCCGGCTGATCGTACTGGCGTTCATCACCACGTCGGTCGCGACCGGGCTGATCTTGCTACGCGTGCTGGGCGCCCCGGCCGTGCTGACCGTCTACCTTGCATTCATGCTGGTCAGCGTGGCGGTGCTGGCCGCCATCACCCTGGTGTGGAAGATCTCCATTCACTGCGCGGTGGCATCGGGTTCGGTGACCATCCTTGCGCTCGCCTACGGGCCGCTAGTACTCGCCGGTTACCTGCTGGTCGGGCTGCTCGGCTGGTCCCGGGTAGCGATGCGGGACCATACGACCTGGCAGGCCGCTGGCGGCGCGGTCCTGGGCGCCGCGGCGGCCGCCCTGGCCTTCACGGCCTTCTGATAGCGCCGCGACGGGGCGGCGGCAGGAGAGAACCACCGCCAGCGGCCATACCGCCTGCGCGCCGCCCGCGACTCGCTCGGCCAGCCCGACCTGCCCGGCTCCCAGGACCAGGTCGGCGCCGAACCACAGGACCAGGGCGAACATCACCGCGACGGCCGTCGCGGCCACGGCGGGCCGAAGCCCCCAGGGCACCGCGGACCCGCGCCGACAAGCCCCCGCGGGCCAGGTGACCAGCCCCGCGAACCCGGCCGACGCCGCGATAATGTGCGGTATCGGATAGAGGTCTCCGGGATGCTCGGGATTCGCCGCCACCAGCAGGCCCGCGAGAGCCCCGGCGATCAGGATCAGCCGCCCCGCGGTCCCGGCGGGCCGGAGCGCGAGCGCCGTGACGATGTAGCAACAGCCGACCACCAGGAACGTCAGCGTCATCACCCACCGGTCGATGGCCCCCTGCGCGGCGAGCGCGCTGACCGTATCGGCGACCGGGTCGTATTGCGGCTGCAGGCTGGCGGCGACCGTCCACCCGCCGATCAGCAGGACCGGAGCCGCTGCCGATGAGATCAGGCCCCACCAAGGCACGTCCCGCACATCACTACCGTAGGCGAAGGCCGCGCGGTGACGCGGGGCGGCCTCCTCCCCGTCGGTCAGCTAGAACCTAGCCCATGCCGGGCCGCGAGCCCGATTGCGCTTGTGCACTTGTGCACCTATGCGCCGGGTCAGTGAGTAGGCTTTACCTGCGGCCAGCCGAAACGAGTAGGACTAGCGCGGCCCGGCGAAGGTGAGCGCCGGCTGAGGTGAGATGCGGGAGGATCCGAGATGGGCAAGGCATTCGCGGATCGCTGGGGGGTTCCGGTCCGGGCAGGCAACGCCGACGCGGTGACGCTGCTCGACGAGGCCGTCGAGGATCTGGCCTCCCTCTCGGGCGATCCGGTCGCAGACGCCGAGGCGGCGGTCGCCGCCGATGACAGCCTGGTGCTCGGCCACATCTACCGGGCCTACCTGCAGTTGTACGGGACGACGCCGGAGGGGGTCGCCGCCGCCGGCGAGATCCTGAAGCGGCTGGACGAGACCGTCATGGGCGAGCGGGAACTCCATCACCTGCGCGCCGCCAGGCATTGGGTCGAGGGCAACTGGGAAGCCACGACCCGCTCGCTGGAGCGTGCGCTGCTGTGCCACCCGCGCGACCTGCTCGCGCTGAAGGTCGCCCAGGACCTGTACTTCTTCCTCGGCAACCGGCTCGAGCTCCGCGATACCGCCGCCCGGGTCCTGCCCGCTTGGCCGCGCGACCTGCCGGGCTGGGGGTACGTGCAGGGCATCTACGCGTTCGGTCTTGAGGAGAACGCGGACTACCGGCAGGCCGAAGCCCGCGCCCGGGCCGCGCTCGAGCACAATCCGAAGGACGTCTGGTCGGTGCACGCGCTAGCGCACGTCTTCGAAATGGAAGGCAGTCAGCGGGACGGCGTCGACTTCCTGGTCGCTTCGGCACCGGACTGGTCCGCGAGCTTCTTCGCCATCCACAACTGGTGGCACCGGGGCCTGTACCACCTGGAACTGGGCGAGATCGACGAGGCGCTTGCCCTGTACGACGGCCCCATCCGCGCCGGGCGGTCCACCGAATGGCTGGACGTCGTGGACGCGGCCGCGCTGCTGTGGCGGCTGTCGCTGTTCGGCGCCGACGTGACCGGACGCGCCGAGCAGCTCGCGGCCGACATCGACGACCTGGTCAGCAGCCCCGTCTACATCTTCAACGACTGGCATGCGGTGATGGCGTTCGGCCTGGCCGGAGACCCCAGGCGGACCGAGCAGCTGATCGCGTCGAACCGGCACCTGACCGCGCCGACGAACGCGGGCGCGGCCGAACGGGCCGGCCTGGCCCTGCTCGAGGCCTTCGCCGCGTTCGCCGCCGGCCGGCCGGACCGGGCCATCGACCTGCTCATCGACATCCGGTCCCGGGCCAGCGCGGTCGGCGGAAGCCACGCGCAGCGCGACATCATCGACCTGACCCTCATCGCCGCCGCCGCCCGGGCCGGCGACGACGGCCTAGCCCGCGCCCTGGTCACCGAGCGGGCCGCCCGCAAGCCCGCCGCCGAGGCGGCCGCCCGCCAGCTGATCGCGGAGAACGGCGGCTCCCCCGACGCGCTGCGCTGGTGACGCGCGGACCCGTTGTATGACGAGCGGACCCGTTGTTCCCGAGAGTTATACCCAGGCTCCTGTGGATGAATTGTGAATAAGATCGCGGCCACCGCCGCCAAATGCGAATAACTTGCCGTGTTCTGCTGATGCCGGGCGAATAGCGGAAAAACTAGAAATGAACAATCGCGGAACCCTGCGCGGCTTTCGCGCAGGCCGGAGAAATACATTCACCGATCCTGCGTCCGCACAACGGATCGCTATCGACATGATGCCCTCATTCGGGTGGAGCACCAGCACGTATTTCGGCTGCCTGAATAACCTCTGGAACAGGCTGAGCGGCTGGAGGTATGACGCGGAGAATGCCAGCGGCGCGTACGGCATCCCGCAGGCGCTGCCAGGAAGCAAGATTCAGTGCACTGTGGCGGGGGGTGGCTGCCAGTGCCGCCAGCCGGGGTGCACGGGGATCAGGCGGGAGGGGCCCGGCGGGGCGGTGACCATCTGCGCCCGGGGGTACAGGGTGAGCCCGGCGGGCACGGGCTCCCACCAGGGCTCGCGGCGGAACAGGCGGCTGAACATCTCGGGCGGGCGCCCGGCCGGGCCGAGGACGAGCTCGGCCGGTGTCGGCCCGGGCCGCTGCCAGCGGAAGTCCCCTGAGATCCGCAGGGTGGAACCCCGGTTGGGCAGGGCGGCGTGCGGGGTCAGGCAGTGGAAGATGATGACGTCGCCGGGCTCGTAGCCGGTGGTCGCCCAGCCGGGTTCGGTGACGCTGAGGGGGCGCGGCCGCCGGGGCGGGCCGCGATGGCCGCCGGGCTGAACGGCTAGGCCGCCGATCTGGGCCGGGATCTCCATCAGCGGGATCCAGCTGGTCAGCATGTCCTGGACGCCGGACACCCCGTAGTCGTAGTGGATGTACCGGCCGCGCGGGCGGGCCTCGGGTCGTTCGGGATAGACGGCGCGCAGCACCTTGGCCGGGTAGGAGAACGCCAGCGGGCCGAGTATCCGCCGGATGACCTCGCGCAGTGCCGGGCGGTAAGGGATCTCGTTGAACGCGGGGCCGAACATGGCGGCGCGGAACGCCGGGTCGGCCAGGGCGTCCATCGAGTTGACCGCGCGCGGCTGTATTGACGGTATGCCCCGGTCGTCGATCCAGCCGCCGGATCGCAGCTGGGCCAGCACCGCGTGCCCGGCCGCCCGGACCTGGCCGGCGGGCAGCAGGCCGCGGAAGAACAGGTAACCGTCGTCCGCCAGGCGCCGCCGCAGCCCGTCGGCGTCATTCACCAGATGCGCGGAATCGGCCAGCTCATCCACACGCCCACTGTAAGCAGCAGACGCTAGTCCTCAGGATCGGCCGCCTTAGCCTGCCATCGTCTTGGCCGCCGGGATGTTCGCCTGGTTCGCCCTGTGGTGGTTCGGTGGCCCCGGAATGCCCGGGGGTGTTACCCGGGGCGGGCGGGTGGGCTGTGGCTGTGCAGCACCTTCGTCTTGCCGGGGTTCCAGGCGGTGGTGGTGCCGTCCGGGTTCAGGACGAGGGTCCAGCCCCACCGGTGGATGACAACCTGGTGGTGGAACCAGCACAGTAGAACACAATCTCGGGTGCTGGTCTTGCCGCCGTCCTTCTTGTGCCTGACGTGGTGGACCTCACATGCGGAGGCGGGCTGGTTGCAGCCGCC
>JBKQQQ010000367.1:0-4311 GCA_052144275.1 Streptosporangiaceae bacterium | reverse complement strand
GCCCATCCCCGTCGGCCACAACCCCCGGGCAATCGCCGTCACGCCGGACGGCAAGACCGCCTACGTCTCCAACGGCGACGACGGCACCGTGACCCCGATCCGGACCGCTAGCAACACCGCCGGAGCGCCGATCCCGGCCGGGAGCGGGCCCTTTGACATCGCGATCACGCCCAACGGCTAAACGGCCTACGTCCTGAACTTCAACGGTGACACCGTCACCGCGATCCGGACCGCCACCAACACCGCCGGGCCGCCTATCCCGGTCGGGAACGAGCCCTTCGGCTCCGCTGTCGCGCGATCAGCAGGCACGCGGCAGCGTTTGGCTACGGCGCACGGTGCAGCAGCCCGGGCATGCCCGGTCGGTGTCCGACGTGAACGCGAGCACGGTTCTCCGGCGGCCTTAACCTGGCCGGTCATGGCGACCCTCGAGTTTCACGGCGGTAGCGGTCAGGCCGAGCCCGTTCTTGGGAGGGACAGGTCGAGGGCCTTCTCGAGGCTGAGCGCCATGCCCTGGGCGTAGGCCCGCTCGAGCTGCTCATCGCCCAGGTGCGCACGCACTTGGTCCAGGCTGTCCCGGCGGTCACGCGCCTCGTATACGTGCCACGGATTGCCGGTCCGGTCCCGAAAGGCCTGCGCGACGCCATGCAGCGCCGCTGCCCGGTCCCAGTCGCCGGCATCCCCGGCCAGGAAGGCCAGGCCCAGGATGGCCATGGCCATGTGCCAGTTGTCGCCGTTCCGGCGGCCGATCCGCAGGCTTGCCCGGAAGGCGGACCAGGCACCGTCGAGGTCTCCCTCCGCGCGCAGCACGTAACCCAGGTCCGCCCGCACGGTGGCGCTCTCCCGTCCGATCTGCTGCGCGGCTTGCGCGCTGGCTTCCAGGTGAGCCCGGGCGGCAGGGAGGTCCCCGGCTTCTAGTGCAGTAACGCAGGCGTTGTCGTGCAAGATGGAGTTGACGAAGTGGTCGCCGGATCGTTCGGTGCAGGCGATCGCCTCCGTGTACAGCGGCAAAGACCCGGCCGGGTCGATGGTGCCGATGGTCATGAGATACCCGATCAGGCTCTGGGCCAGCGGCACGTCGTCGCCGAGCCGCCGGGCGCGCTCGACCGATTCCTGCCCGAACGGGAGGCCCGCCTCCAGCTCGCCGGCGAAGAAACACGCGCCGCACAGTTGCCCGAGGGACCCGATCAGCAGCCGGTCGTCGCCCAGCTGGCGGGCGACCTGGACCGCCTGTTCAGCAAGCTGCCGGGCCGTGGCGAGGTCAATGAATTGAGCGACGTTCGCAGCGGTGACCAGGGCCGCGGCGAACAGCGCGGGGTCGGCTCGGGCGTCGGGCCGCCGCAGCGCCGGCACGAGCAGATCGAAGGCCTCCTGCTGCCGGGAGCGGACTCCCCAGTAGCGGCGGAGCGCGACGCCCAGGCGCAGCACCACCGCGGTCCCGTCCGGGCGGCCGGCCGCATACCCGGCGGCGCGCCGCAGGTTGGCCTGGTCGGCGTCCAGCCGGGCCAGCCAGCTGCCCTGCTGCGGCCCGGTCAGATAAGCGGCCGCCGTCTCGGCCACAGACAGGAAATGCGCGCAGTGCGCCGCGGCGACCGCGGCGGCCTCATCCTCGCCGGCCTCGGCCAGCCGCTCGGCGGCGAACAGCCGGATGGTCTCCAGCAGCCGGTACCGCAGGGCCGTCGCGGCGGGCTCGGCCACGACCAGGCTCTTGTCCACCAGCGATCCGAGCAGGGCGGCGACATCCAGCACGTCCAGGCCGCCGGACCCGCACACCGCCTCGGCGGCGCCTAGGTCGAAGCTGCCGGCGAACACCGACAGGCGCTGCAGCAGCAGCTGCTCGGCGCCGGTCAGCAGCGAATAAGACCAGCCGACGGTCGCCCGCAGCGTCTGCTGGCGCTCCAGCGCGGTGCGGCTGCCCCCGGTCAGCAGCCGGAACCGCTGGTCCAGCCGGTCATGCAGCTCGGCCAGCGACATCGAGCGCAGCCGGGCCGCGGCCAGCTCGATGGCCAGCGGCATCCCGTCCAGCCGTCGGCACACCGACACCACCACCGGGTCGGCCTTCTCATCCACGGACAGGGCGACGCCGTACGCCCGGGCCCGCTCCACCAAAAGCGCCACCGCATCACAGGACCCTGGCGTCCCGGCATCAGCATCGCCGGGCCCGGGCAGCGACAGCGACGGCACCCGGTAGATGACCTCCCCGCCGATGCCCAGCGGCTCCCGGCTGGTGGCCAGCAGATGCACCCGCGGGCAGCGCCGCACGATCGCCTCGGCGGTCTTGGCGCAGCCGCCGATCAGGTGCTCGCAGTTATCCATCACGATCAGCACGTCCTGCAGCGCCAGGGCATCCAGCAGCGCCTCCAGGGCGGGCCGGCCCGGCTGGGCGGCCAGCCGCAGCGCCTGCGAGATGGCCGCCGGCACCGCGTCCTGGTCGGTGGCCGCGGCCAGCTCCACCACCCAGACCCCATCTCCGGACCGGTCCAGCAGCTCGGCGGCCACCTGCAGCCCCAGCCGGGTCTTACCGGCCCCGCCGGCCCCGGTCAAGGTGACCAGGCGCGAGGACTGCACCAGCGCCCGGACCTCTGAGACCTCCCGCTCGCGGCCGATGAACGCCGAAAGCTGGGCGGGCAGATTGTTCGGCAGCGCCGGGTTGCCCAGCGACCGCAGCGGCGGGAACCCCGCGGGCAGGCCCGCCGCGGTCAGCTGGAAGATCCGTTCCGGGCGGCCCAGGTCCTTCAGCCGGTGGCTGCCCAGGTCGGCCAGCGCCGCGCCCGGCGGCAGCCCGTCCCGCACCAGCACAGCCGCCGCCTCCGACATCAGCACCTGCCCCCCATACCCGGCTGCGGCCACCCGGGCGGCCCGGTGCACCTCCAGGCCCACCAGGCCGGTGGCCGTCCGGGCCGCCTCCCCGCAATGGATGCCCATCCGCACC
Organism: Streptosporangiaceae bacterium; assembly: GCA_052144275.1. GTDB lineage: Bacteria > Actinomycetota > Actinomycetes > Streptosporangiales > Streptosporangiaceae > Palsa-504. Next base: position 1,382 of record JBKQQQ010000367.1, on the reverse strand, counting down.
CGGACCTGCTCCCCGCCCGGCCAGGCATGCGCCGCAATGGCCTGCTGCATCTGCAGCACCGCCGCCACGCACCCCCGCGGCGAGGAGAACACCGCGAAGAACGCATCCCCCTGCGTATCGATCTCGCGGCCGCCGTGGGCGGCCAGCGCCGACCGGATCAGCGCATGATGGCCGGCCAGCACCTGCGCGTAATCGTCGTCTCCCAGCCGCCCGAGCAGCGCCGTTGAGCCCTCAATGTCGGTAAACAGGAATGTGAGGGTCTCCACGCTCACAGCGTAGAAGGCCGGCCAGGCGGCGGCACTGCCAGCAGGCGCGCCATCACGCCAGACCCGCTCACTCGGATGACCCCCGGCTGCTGACCGGTTCGCCGGCCACCCGCACGGCGGGCACCGACTCCGATGCCCGTCGATAGCAGTGGCTGACCGGTGTTCACCGTGGCTAATGGCCCGCTAATGGCCCGGCGACCTCGTGCGCTCTGTCGGCTAAGCCCGTGTGAGCCGCTGCTCAGGAGGACGTAGGCGGCCACGCCTAGACCTGTCCGTACGCAGGTCAGCGGGTATGCGAAGGTATCCGCGAGTGACCGTGATTTCCCTCGGTTGGCTGCCTCATCGGGCACGCGACCTTCTGATTCGTAGACATCTACGGCCGCATCCGCTATCTGCTCATTCCGCTGCTGACCTGCCCGAACGGTACTCACTGGTGCGCAGTAGGCGGCAGCGTTGAGCGTCCTCGTGCGGCCAGGAAGCGGCCAGAGTGTCCGCTGGCGTCCACCGTTGCCGGTGGCGATTGTTACTTACTTGGTTACTCGGTGGCTCGCGAGCGAGCCGATGCCGGGCGCGTGCAGGTTTACGACGCGCCCAGATCAGATCTCTCAGCTACATCCGGCGGATGGCTGAGTCATCTGGATTACAGCGCTCGTGGTGCGAGCAGCGTGTCGTCCGGCTCAGGTCCGGTGGTGCTTCCAGGCTGCGAAGAGAGTGATGAGTGCGCAGGCAGCGATCAGGCTCCCGGGGATCAGGAATCCGAAGAGGATCAGTATGCATCCGATGGCGAGGACGCCGAGGAACGCGATCATGTCCAGCCGCTGCCATCCCTTGCTGGAAGAGGGCCCCGCCGTCGGCGGCAGGGTCAGGGTGCCTGGATCCTGGCCGCCCGTGTCGAGCCGGAACGGCGGGTATTTGTCGGTCATCAGCCCGGCGTAGCCGGCCACCCGCAGCACCCACCGGTTCAGGCCGAGCACGAAGTCGAAGATCTGCTCCGGGTACCGGCCGGTGACCAGCAGGACCACCGCGGCGATCACGGCCACGATGCCGATCAGCCCCCAGGACCCCAGACCGCCCTTGCCGACGTAGTACAAGCCCCAGTTGTTGTAGGAGAAGGTG
>JBKQQQ010000366.1:0-4592 GCA_052144275.1 Streptosporangiaceae bacterium | reverse complement strand
GCGTCCGCGGCCAGGCCGAATGTGTACTCGGTCTGCCGGTAGGTGAGCTGGTGCGGGCCGCGCTTCCAGTCCGCGATCACGCCGAGCCGCCGCTGGTCATCCTCGCTCAGCGCGGTCAGCGCCTGGTGGACGCGGGTCAGGTGCGCGGGCCGGTGATCGGCCTGGGCCAGGCACATGCCGGCCAGCAGGGTGCGGGCGGTCAGCTGCCGGGCGCGCACGCCGATGGGCAGCATGGCCTCGATCCGCGGCGCGACACCAGCCTGGTCGATGATTTCTTCCAGGACCGTCAGCGGGATCATCGCCGGCGTGCCGCCCCGAGCAGCCGCACCGCGTCCGCCTCGCCGGCCGGCTCCAGGCCGGCGACTAGGTCGCCGAGCCGCTGCGAGCAGCTGATCCCGGCGGCGTGCATGAACGTCGCCAGCCCCAGCAGCTCCGCGCAGTCCCGCAGCCATGTCGCGCGCAGCCGGGACGTGTCCAGCCGGGGCAGCCCCGTCCCGCCGGCCAGCGCGGTGATCAGCGGGTTCGTCAGGTTCCGGCGACCTGGATCAGTCCCGCAGATGACCAGGCCGTCCCCGGCGGAGCGGGCTGCCGCCAGCAGCGGGGCATGGTAGCGGGCCAGCACCGGGACCGTGCGCGGCCGGGTGCCGCGCACGGTGACCACGACCCCGCCGGACCGGCACGCCACGTCGCTGCCGCGGGCCTGGCGCAGGTCACCGCGGATCAGCCCGGCGCCGGCGCCCAGGCAGACCAGCCCGGCCGCGCGTATCCGCCGCTGCTGGGTGGGCTGGGCGTCCGCCAGCGCCAGGAACCCGGCGATCTCCGCCGGGCTGTAGGGCTCTTTCGCGCGTTCCCGCGGCAGCGGCATGTCGCCCGGATACAGCTGCGGCACCACCCGGCGGCCGATGAACCGCAGGTTCGTGCGCAGCGTGCGGCGCGCCACCGGCGACAGGCCCGGCGCGCACCGGGTGAACCGCTCGGCTGTCGACGGGTGCAGCAGCACCTCCGGAACCGCGTCCAGGCCGAGCGGGATCGCGTAGTCGGCGAGCTTGCCCGCGGCCCACAGCAGGTTCTTCGCCCGCTCCCGCCCGTCCGGGGCCACCGCCGTGATCACGTCCCGGGCGAACGCCGCCGCCTGCGGCGACACCGACAACGGCCGCCACCGCGCGATATACCCGGCTGTCCCGGAACCTGCCGGCCGCATGAGGCCTCCCAGCAACACCTGTCCACAGGAATATACTGTGGAACACGGTCAGGCCCGCGGATCTGAGACGGTGTGTCGCATGGAACCAACCGCAGCCCAGCGCGCGGCCCGGGACCGGATCGCCGCCGGGCTCGCCGCCGCCGGCTACGCCCTGCCCGGCACCCTCATCGTCCGCGCCTACGCCTGCGGCAAGCCGGCCTGCCGCTGCCACGCCGACCCGCCCCGCCTGCACGGCCCCTACGCCGAATGGACCCGCAAGATCGGCGGCAAGACCATCACCCGCCGGCTCACCCCCGCCGAGCTCGCCGAATACCAGCCCCTGTTCGACAACGCGAAGAAACTCCGCGCCCTGCTCACCGAGCTCCAGGACCTCACCCTCGAGATCATCGAGCCAGACGGCACTCGGGACCCGCAACCGGAGCCACCGGCTCCAGAAAATGTGGGCTAAGCCCGCTTAACCTGTGGGCGGCTCACCCACCGCCCCCCGTTCGGGCAGGTCATCCCTAAACGTGAAGACCTCACGAATTCTGCTTTGCGGAATTATATTCCGATTTTCAAATGTTCATTTGGGGAGTCGGCAGGGGAGCCCGATGCGATTGGCTTCCTGGCCCTGCCTGAGTGGCGTTTTCACAAACCAATCGGCGAGTTGACGTCGTCGGGCCTCATACCGCCGCCGGTGAGAAGATCGCTGCCAGCACTCAGGCGCTTTCGGTGATGCTGCCCAGGACATGTCGCAGGTCGGCTGCGAACGCGGGCAGTTGCTCGGCAGCGGTGGTGTGGAGGACTTCCAGGTCGATGGACCAATAGCCGTGAACTATTCGGTTTCTCAGCCGGATCGGTTGCTGCCAAGGTATGCCGGGGAACCGGTCCTTGACTTCGGCGGAGAGCTGTCCGGCCGCCTCGCCGAGCACGGTGAAATTCCACAACAAGGCATCGCGGCGCTGGCGGTCGGTGTCCAGTTGGCCGATCGTGATACCTGCGGTCAGCTGGTGGGCCTGCTCCGCCGCGTCGATCATCTCGGTGAGCAGGAGAATGTCACGCTGCATAGACAGGCCGGGCCTCGGCCAGGACTGACGGCTTCAGCATCGGGTGCAGGGAACGCAGCGACACCAGGTCTACCCGGCGGCCGAACAATTCGGTGAGCTCGTCAGCGAGCTGCTCGATCTCCCAGCCCAACCGCCGTCCAGGGCGCAACGTGTATAGAACGTCGATGTCGCTGTCCGGCCCAGCCGTTCCGTGTGCCTGTGAGCCGAAGATCTGGAGCTCGGCAATTCCGTACCGATCGCAGATGTCGGCCAGACGTCCGTCGTCAACCTCGACGCCCGGGATGATCACCATGGTCTCAGGTTAGCCCCAGATGGGTCACCGACGCGTGCACGTCAGTCACGTGCCGCGTGAGCACTGATCAATCCGTCAAGGTGGCGGAGGACGGAGGCCGGGAGGTTCTCGTCGAAGTCGGACGTCACCGCGGCTACCGCAGCGGAGGCGGTTCTACGCCGCGCCAGCGTCGCGGCGTAGGCAGCGGCCGCCCGCATGCCTGCACCGGTGGCCGTCGGATATTCGGCGGTGCCCTCCTCGGTCGCCACGCTGACGCCCAGCCAGTCCAGGATCACCCGCGGACCGACACGCTCTCGTGAACTGCCTCCACCCATTAGCAAAGCTAATGATATTCCGGGAGCCAAACGGGGAGCCAACGGAGGCAGACGCCAGGCGACGCCCCGCGACGTCTGGCGACGAAGAGTCCAGCTAGCTGGCACTTCAAGCTACGTCAAGCGACGTCCAACGACGGTAAAATTGCGCCTTACAAGCGAGGGGTCACTGGTTCGAACCCAGTTGCGCCCACCAGGAGGTCTTCACGTTTTGGTGAGGCCTATTTTCACGTTTAGGTCTGACATTCCGGTGCGCTCTCTGGCCCGGCTGGGGCTGCTGCGGTGTCGTGTGCGTTTCGTGTCCGTCTGGCGGCTTTTTGTGTCTGGGGGTGGTTTCCGGGCATGCTGCCGCTGTCTGCGTGCGGTGTCCGGACGCTGCCGGAGGTGGTGCTGTTCCCGGTACGGGCGGTCGTCTGGCGGCTAGGGCGGCCTTGTGGCGGCGGCGAGCGCGGTGAGGGTCTTGCGGCGGCGGCGCCGGGTTTTCGGGGGCAGCCCCTTGGCGGCGCGGCGGGCGTTTTCTTGCTGCCGGGTGTTCCAGGCGTGCAGGGTGCGCTGGTTGCGGACGATGAGCAGGGTGGTGGTGAACAGCATCAGCGGTGCCAGGCCCATGAGGCGGCACCAGCCGCGGCTGATGTCGTTGCTGGCCGGGTCCTTGGCGGTGGCGAAGCCGCGCTCGGCGCCGGTGCGGCGGGCGTAGGACCGGCGGTGCGCTCGTGAGGGGTAGTCGTGTTTCTGCGCGGTCTTCGCGGTGACCTCGGGCGGGACGGTGAGGGTCTGCTGGGTGCAGCAGGCGGGCGGGTGCTCCGGCGGGGTGAGGATCTCGGGCCGGTCCCGGTCCAGGAGCATGGAGCTGGGCCGGAGGGGGCAGCGGATCTTGCCGATGGCGGCGGGGCAGGCGACCCGGTGGTAGCCGTCTTGGTCGTCGCGGGTGATCCTGCCGAGCTTGTAGCGGGCCAGTTCGGCGGTCCTTGCGTCGTGCGCGGCGGCTTGTTCTCTGGTCGCGTCGCGGGCCAGCGGCCCGAGCTCCAGCAGGGACCGGGGTGTAGTGGGGCAGTACAGGTTGCCGTTGGCGATGATCGCGCCGTCGTGGGTGCCCTTGGGGCCGCGGTCGTGCGGGTGCAGGTCCTGGACGAGCTGCGCGCCGGCGGCGCGCAGCGGCAGCGCCCAGGCATCGGCGTCGCGGTGCGCGTAGCCGGAGTCGGCGAGCACGTCGCCGAGCGGGATCCCGGCCGCGGGCATCGCGGTCAGCACGGGCGTGAACGCGCGGACCGGGTCGTGCCGGCACGACGAGACCGTGGCGCGGCGGGCGAACTCGGGAACGGCCGGGCCGTTCTCCGCCGGCATCATGATGCCGGCGGAGAAGTAGTAGCCGAAGAACAGCTCGTCTTGGTGGCGCAGCAGGTTGTTCTTGCGGTGGCCCCAGGACGCCTCGGGGTCGGCGCAGTCGCCGCCCCTGGCCGGCGGGGGCCGGGAGAAGGACTCCAGGTCGGTCCAGTCCACGGCCAGTGATGTGCTGGCGTCTTTGAATTCCGCCGGGACCGATGCTTCGAGCAGGTCGTCGCAAACGCGCTGCAGCGGGCCGGAGGGCAGCCCGTCGGGCTGGTCCTTGGCGAGCGCGTCCGCGGCCAGGCCGAATGTGTACTCGGTCTGCCGGTAGGTGAGCTGGTGCGGGCCGCGCTTCCAGTCCGCGATCACGCCGAGCCGCCGCTGGTCATCCTCGCTCAGCGCGGTCAGCGCCTGGT
>JBKQQQ010000365.1:0-12435 GCA_052144275.1 Streptosporangiaceae bacterium | reverse complement strand
GGACGGTGAAGGTCGGCGTCTGGTTCGACCTGCGCAATCCGCCCCGCTGGCGGCAGGATCCGGCCCGCCTGGCCGCCTTCACCCTGGAGTTGTGCGAGGAGGCCGAACTTCTCGGCGCGGACTCGCTCTGGTTCTCCGAGCACCATGGCTTCGAGGACGGCTACCTGCCGCAGCCGCTGACCTTCGCGGCGGCCGCGGCCGCGCGGACCACCCGGGTCCGGCTGGGCACCGGCATCCTCGTGGCACCGCTGCGCAAGACCGCGCAGCTCGCCGAGGAGGCCGCGGTAGTGGACCTCATCAGCGGCGGCCGGCTGGAGCTGGGCCTGGGCGCCGGCTACCGGGTGCCCGAGTTCGAGCTGTTCGGCACGGACTTCGCCGCCCGCTACCAGATCCTGGATCGGCAGGTGAGCGAGCTGCGCCGGCTGTGGGGCGACGGCGGCCTTACCCCGGCGCCGGCGCAGAAAGAGCTGCCGATCTGGCTGGGCTACCAGGGACCGAAGGGAGCCCGCCGGGCCGGCCTGATGGGCGAAGGGCTGCTCACAGTCGCGAAAGACTCCTGGCCGCACTACCGGGACGGCCTGGCCGAGGGCGGCCACGACCCGGCCGCCGCCCGGATGGGCGGCGGGGTCCAGGCGTACGTGACCGATGATCCCGAACGGGACTGGCCGCTTGTCGCCCCGCACATCGCGTACGCCCAGGACAGCTACCGCAGGTACATGGTCGAGGGCACCGGCCACCCGGTGCCCCGCACGGTGGACCCCGAGCGGCTGCGCGCCAGGGGGCCGGAGGCCGGCCCGATGAAGTACTTCCTGTTCGGCACGCCCGAGGAGGTCGCGAAGGCGATCGGCGAGTACGCCGGGGACGCCCCGGTGCAGACGGTGTGGCTCGGGGCGTCGGTGGCAGGCCTGCCTGAGGACCTGGCCGCCCGCCACGTGCAGACCATCTGCACCCGGCTCCGCCCACTACTGCGCCCACTACTGCGCCCACTACTGGGCCCCCTGCTGAAGGAGGGATGACCATGGGCAGGCTCGAGGGCAAGATCGCGATCATCACCGGCGCGGCCTCCGGCATCGGCCAGGCGACCGCCCGGCGGGTCGCGGCCGAGGGCGCCCGGACCGTGGTCGCCGACCTGAACGCCGACGGGGCGAAACAGGTCGCGGAGGCGATATCCGCCGCGGGCGGGGAGGCCACCGCCGTCCAGCTGGACCTGGGCGAGGCCGACTCGGTGCGGGCCATGGTCCAGGCGGCGGTGACCGCCTACGGCGGCCTGGACATCCTGCACAACAACGCCGCCGCGACCGTCCTGGCCGCCACCAGGGACCTGCCGGTAAGCGCGGCGGACCCCGCGGTCTGGGACGAGACCATGCGGGTCAACCTGCGTGGCGCCCTGGTGGCCATCCAGGCCGCGGCGCCGCACATGATCGCGCGCGGCGGCGGCTCGGTGATCAACACGGCCTCGGGCGCCGGCCTCACCGGGGACCTGCGTCCCCCGGCCTACGGCGCGTCCAAGGCCGCGCTGGTCAGCCTGACCAGGTACGCGGCAGCCGAGTTCGGCAAGCAAGGCATACGGTGCAACGCGATCTCGCCCGGCTTCATCGAGATACCGGAGAAGCCCGGCCGCGACGCGGTGCACGCCACGATGCTGCGGCACGCGCTCACCCCCCGCCTCGGCCGTCCGGAGGACATCGCCGCGCTGGTGGTCTTCCTGGCCTCCGACGAATCCGCCTTCATCACCGGGCAGAACATCTGCGTAGACGGCGGCATGCTCGCCCATCAGCCGTTCCTGGCCGATTTCCGTACCTGAAACATCCGAAGGAGAGCACATGCCGGCAGGAACATGTACCGGGCGCGTCGTGGTCATCACCGGCGCGGGGAACGGCATCGGCCGGGCGCACGCCCTGGCTTTCGCCGCGCAGGGAGCCAAGGTCGCGGTCAACGACCTGGGCGGCGCCCGGGATGGTGCGGGATCGTCCGCTGGCCCGGCTCAGGCGGTCGCCGACGAGATCATCGCGGCCGGCGGAGAGGCGATCGCGAACACCGACGACATCTCGTCCTGGGCCGGCGCGGAGCGGCTGATCGCGGTGGCCGTCGACGCGTTCGGCGGGCTGGACGTGGTGGTGAACAACGCGGGCATCCTGCGCGACCGGATGATCGTCACGATGACCGAAACCGACTGGGACGCGGTTATCGGCGTGCACCTCAAGGGCACCTTCGCGGTCCTGCACCATGCCGCTGCCTACTGGCGGCAGCGGGCCAAAGAGGGCCATGTCAACGACGCGCGGGTGATCAACACGACCTCGCCGTCCGGGCTGTTCGGCAACCCGGGCCAGGCCAACTACGGCGCGGCCAAGGCGGGCATCGCCAGCCTGACCGTCATCGCGGCCCGGGAACTTGACCGCTACGGCGTCACGGTCAACGCCATCGCACCGACCGCGCTGACCCGGATGACCGAGGACATCGAGATGATGCGCGCCGCGGCGGCCGGCACCGACCTGAGCCCGGAGGCGATCTCGCCGCTGGTCGTCTGGCTCGGCTCGGCGGAGTCCCGGGAGGTGACCGGGCGGGTGTTCGGCGTCTGGGGGAACGCGATCACCGTCCTGGAAGGCTGGGTGAACGGCCCCAGCGTGTCCGCCGACACCCGCTGGGACCCGGCCGCCCTCTCCGCGGTCATCCCCGGCCTCGTCGCCAAGGCCGCCCCCAACGCCGACACCCTGGGCACTCGCCGGCCGTCCCCCTGCCCCTGCCCCTGTCCCTTACCCTCGCCGCCGCTGCCCCCAGCGGAGTCGGTGGGCCCCCAAGTACCCTCTTAGGTACCCAAGGGCCCACCGACCCACCTTCGGCCATCCCCAGCGGACGGCATTCGCCTGCACCTTCCTCGGTGCCGTGACGAGTCGGGTGTCTCAGCATGGAACAGGGGCATGGGGCTGGACGGGATACTCTCCGCGCAACGGTGCCGTCCGTTGCAGCCGGCGCAACGGGCCCAGCGGGCCGGCGCCGTTGGAGGATCTGCCCGGATCGAGCACGCGCTGATGTCACCGCGGAGGACTTCATGTCAGCAGGCACCGGCCAGGCCGACAGCTCAGCGCCAGCCCCCCAGCCCGCTGGGTCGGCGGTCGCGGCGGCCCAGGTGGAGAAGGCCCGGGTGGAGAACTGGCATCATGACGTGGTCGCGCGTATCGACCGCTGGGGCTGGATCCGCACGCTGAACGACCAGCTGACCGCCGTGCTCGGGCCGTGGCGCGAAAGGCACCAGGACAACCCGGTCCTCGAGCTGATGCACGGCGGCCGGTGGCTCGGTCACCCGCTGCATCCGGCCCTCAGCGACCTGCCGATCGGGCTGTGGACCGGGGCCCTGATCTTGGACGTCACCGACCGCGACCCGGCCCCCGGGCGCGGGCTCGACCCGGCGGGCCTGTTCAGCGCGGTCGGCATCGCGGCCGCGGTCGCGACCGCGGCAACTGGTGTGGTCGACTGGACCGTCAGCGATGATGAGGATCGCCGGCTCGGCTTGTTCCACGGGGTGCTCAATACAGCGGCCCTCGGGCTGCAAGGCATGTCGCTGGCGGCCCGGCTGACCGGTCACCGGCACACGGCCCGCGGACTGGGCGTGGCCAGCCTGGCCGTCACCGGCGCCGCCGCCTACCTCGGTGGCCACCTGGTGTTCGCCAAGGCGGTGATGGTCAGCCGGGTGGCTGGGGCCGACGGTCCGCGGCGCTGGGTCCGGGTGATCGAAGAGGCGGAGATGCCGGACGACGTGCCCACCGGCGTGCAGGCCGACGGACGGCAGATCCTGCTGTACCGGCACGACGGAACCCTCCACGCGCTCGACAACCTGTGCAGCCACGCCGCTGGCCTGCTCAGCCGCGGCGCCGTCAAGGGCCTGACCGTGACCTGCCCGCTGCACGGATCGCAGTACTGCCTGACCGACGGCTCCGTCAGCCGCGGCCCGTCACATCAGCCACAGCCCGTGATACGCACCCGCGTCCGCAACGGCTGGATCGAGGTGCGTGGTAACCAGCCCGCCCCCCGCCGACCCGTCAACGGAAGGAAATAGTCATGGCCTTTGTCATCGTCGCCAACCTCGACGACCTGGAGCCAGGCGAAACCCTGTTCGTCGAGGGGCTGCGAGAGCCGATCTGCCTAGTGCGCCTGGACGATGACGACGTCCGTGCGGTGCACAACACCTGCACTCACCAGCAGCAGCCCCTGCACGAGGGCACCGTTCAGGACGACGACACCCTGGTCTGCGCGTCGCATAACTCCCGGTTCGATCTGACCACCGGCGAGTCGATCGGCATTCCCGTGGTGCCCCCGCTGCCCGTCTACGCCTGCAAGATCGAGGACGACGCGATTCTCGTCGACATCGACCAGCAGCTCAACGACGCCCCCATCCCGCACCGCCCGTTCCACTGACGAGGCGGGGTAGGCAGGCGTCCCCTACATCGACGCCTGCGCGGCCGTCTGGGCGGGAACCCGGAACAGCTCGTTGAAGGTGCCGCTGGTGATCCGCTCGCGGACCTCGTCGCTGACGCCGGCGAACAGGCCGCGCAGCGTTTCCTGGGTGTGCCCGTAGGTGCCTTCCAGGTGCGGGTAGTCGTCCCCCCAGAGCACGTTGCGGTAGCCCGTCGCGGGCACGATCTGCACCGCGCTCTTGTCGTGCTGGAAGGACGCGTACACCTGCTGGCGGATGATCTCGCTGGGCAGCCTGCTCAGCTTGGGCCGGACGAACATGCCGTGCTGCCGGTACGCCTCGTCCATCCGGTCCCCGATGGCGGGCACCCATGCGGCGCCGCCCTCGGCGATCAGGATGCGCAGGCCGGGGTGGCGGTCCAGGGCGCCCCCGGCCACGAGGTGCGAGACCACCCGCATGCCGGGATAGGTCGTTTCCATGTAGTTGACGATCGCGCCGCCGGGACCGCGGAACACTACCGTGTCCCCGCCGGTGCCGATGTGGAAGCCGAGCACGACGCCGGCCCGCTCCGCGGCGGCCCAGAACGGCTCCCACGCCTCCAGCGCGTATTCCTCGCCCGGGCGGACATGGCTGGGCAGGAACACGGCCTGGAAGCCGAGCCCGGCGGCGCGCTCAAGCTCGGCCACCGCGTCGCCGATGTCCGCGGTGGATACGCACGCGGTGGGGATGACCCGCTTGTTCTTGCTCAGGATCTCGGCGTGCGCCCAGTCGTTCCAGGCCCGCACGGTCTCCCGGGCCAGTTCCCGGTCGGTGATCCTGACGGTCCAGAAGCCCATGGACGGGAACGCGAGCTGGCCCCAGACGCCCTCGGCGTCGAGGTCCTTCAGCCGGATGTCGAGGTCCCGCGCCCCCGGCGGGCGCATCGCGTCCATGAAGTCGTTCAGCTGACGGTCCATCCGCTCGCCGTCGATGTAGAGGATCTCGTACTTGTCGCCGCGCTCGGCGCGCGGGGCCCGCTGCGCCAGGCGGGGCGGAAGCGACTGCAGCCATAGGTCAGCGGGTTCCAGGATGTGCGAATCCGCGGAGTTGGCCCAGATCTTGGTCATCGTGTTCCTCCTGGTGAGACCATACCCCGCGTTGCCCCTGGCGTACCGTGAGGTAATCAAGTATAAAGAGTTTACATAGTTATCTGTATTGGGGGTAGGCTTCGTACCAACGAAGCGAGCCGGCGCTGGCCGGCGGGCAGGAGCGCGGCGATGACCGGATCCCGGCAGATTCCAGTGGCGGAGGGCCTGTTCACCTGGCCCGCCGACGAGCCCCGGCTGATCGGGGCGCGATGCGCGGGCTGCGGCCTGGTCGGGTTCCCGGCCGGGCCGGCCTGCCAGCGGTGCGGCGGGACCGAAGTCACCCAGACGCTGCTGAAGGACCGGGGCACGCTGTGGACGTTTACCACGCAGAACTTCCGGCCGCCGAGCCCGCCCTACGACGGCACCGAGGGGGCCGAGACCTTCCTGCCGTACGCGCTGGGCTACGTCGAGCTGCCCGGCGAGGTCATGGTCGAGGCCCGGCTGACCGAGTCCGATCCGGCCCGGCTGGCCATCGGCCAGCCGATGCGGCTGGTGATCGTGCCCTACACCGTCCAGGCAGACGGCACCGAGGTCCTGACGTTCGCGTTCGCGCCCTTTAGTCCGGGGGGAGCGATCCCCCCCAGACCCCGCCTGCTCACGGGGGGGCTCCCCGCCCCCCCGTACCCCCCTGGTCCCGCGAACCCCCCTTGGGAGGCGTAATGGAAGCGGTGATCGTCGGCGTCGGGCTGCACCCGTTCGGCCGGTTCCCTGGCAAGTCCGCGATGGACATGGCCGCCGATGCGGTCCGGGCCGCGCTGGCGGACGCCGGGGTCGGCTGGCCGCAGGTCCAGGCGGGATTCGTGGGCAGCCTGGAGGTCTACAACCCCGATGCCATCGTGGGCCGGCTGGGGCTGACCGGGGTGCCGCTGCGCGGCGTGTTCAACGGCTGCGCGACGGCCGGCACCGCGGTGGCCATGGCCGCCCGGGCCATCGAGACCGGCGAGCACGACCTGACGATCGCGATCGGGATGGACAAGCACCCCCGGGGCGCGTTCGCGGCCGATCCGTCGGTGGCCGGCCTGCCCGACTGGTACGGCCAGACCGGCATGTTCCTGACCACGCACTTCTTCGGCATGAAGATCAACCGCTACATGCACGACCACGGCATCACGCACCAGACGCTGGCCCAGGTGGCGGCCAAGAACTTCCGCAACGCGGCCGCCAACGAGAACGCGTGGCGGCGCACGCCGCTGTCGGTGGCCGAGATCCTCGCCTCCCCGGTGCTGAACTACCCGCTCCGCCAGTTCATGTACTGCGGGCCGGACGAGGGCGCCGGGGCCGTCGTGCTGTGCCGCGCCGACCAGGCGCACCAATACGCCGGGCGCCCGGTCCGGGTGCGCGCCTGCGCGCTGCGCAGCCGCCGGATCGGCGCGTTCGAGGTGCAGAGCCCGTCGGTGCCGGCGGGGGAGCAGGCGCCCAGCCCCACGGTGGACGCCTCGCGGGAGGCGTATGAGATCGCCGGGATCGGGCCGCAGGACGTGGCGGTGGCGCAACTCCAGGACACCGACGCCGGCTCGGAGATCATCCACCTGGCCGAGAACGGGCTGTGCAAGGACGGCGAGCAGGAGCGGATGATCGCCGACGGCGAGACCGAGATCGGCGGCAGGCTGCCGGTCAACACCGACGGCGGCCTGATCGGCAACGGCGAGCCGATCGGCGCCTCCGGGCTGCGCCAGATCCACGAACTGGTCAGGCAGCTGCGCGGCACGGCGGGCGCGCGGCAGGTGCCAGGGGAGCCCGCGGTCGGCTACGCCCACCTGTACGGCGCCCCTGGCGTGTCCGCGGTGACCATCCTGTCCACTTGAGGTGAGATCCGATGCCTGACGACCTGCAGGATTTCGCGCGGCAGGCCCGCGAGTTCCTCGACGCCCACGCCCCCCGGGCCGCCGAACGTGCCGCGTTCCGCTGGGGCGAAGGCGACGACCGGGTGGCCTACTTCGGCGCGGACCCGCCCGAGGTCGAGGAGCGGAAGCTGCGGGCCGCCCGGGACTGGCAGCGGACCCGGTACTCCGGCGGGTTCGGCTGGATCTCGGGGCCGCCGGAGTACGGCGGCCGCGGCCTGACGCCGGTCCATGAGCTGGTCTACGACGGCATCGAGTCGGAGTACGACGTCCCGGACACCGGCACGCTGAGCGTGATCGGGCTGGGCATGATCGGGCCGACGATCCTGGCCCACGGTCAGCAGCCCGTCAAGGACCGTTACCTGCCGGCCATGTACCGCGGCGACGTGATCGCCTGCCAGCTGTTCAGCGAGCCGGAGGCCGGGTCCGACCTGGCCAGCCTGCAGACCCGCGCGGTGCCAGTGAAGGGGGAGGGGCCAGGGGGTACGGGGGGCGGGAGCCCCCCGTGTGCAGAGAAGGTCGGTGGGGAGGAGTGGATCCTGGACGGGCAGAAGGTGTGGACGTCGGTGGCACAGCACAGCCAGATCGGCATGGCGCTGTGCCGGACCGATCCGGACGCGCCGAAGCACAAGGGCATCACCGCGTTCCTCGTCGACATGAGCGCACCCGGAGTAGAGGTGCGGCCGCTGCGCCAGATGAGCGGAGGCTGCGACTTCAACGAGGTCTTCCTGTCCGGCGTGCGGGTGCCGGACGACCACCGGCTCGGCGAGGTCAACGGCGGGTGGCGGGTCGCCCTCACCACGCTGATGAACGAGCGCGCCACCGTGGGCAGCGAGGGCAGCGGGCCGGTCGCCGAGGCCTTGTCGCCGGAGCGGCTCAGCGCGCTCATGCGGGCCACCTGGACCTGGGACGACCGGGCGCTGCGCCGTGACCTGAGTGAGCTGCTGGCCGACATGATGGCGACCGCGCACCTGAACGCGCGGGCCTTCCGCCGGATGCAGGCCGGCGTTGCCCCGGGGCCGGAGATGTCGGTAGCCAAGCTGATGTACGCGCAGAACCTGACCCGGGCGGCGCACTTCGTGTCCCGCGTGCTCGGGCCGCGGATCATCGCCGACACCGGGGAATGGGGCACCTACGCCTGGACGGAGCTGCTGCTGGCCACCCCGGCCCTGCGGATCCTCGGCGGCACCGAGGAGATCATGAAGAACATCCTGGCCGAACGGGTCCTCGGGCTGCCGAAGGAGCCGGGCGTCGACAGCACCTCACCCTTCCGCGCGCTGCCCAAATCCGGGGGTGCGTCATGAACGAGGGCAAGGAGGAGCTGGACGAGCTGCGCGTGGCCGTGCGGGAGTTCCTCGCGGCCAAGTCCGGCGAAAGCGCGGTCCGCGCCGCCATGGACACCGGGTATGACCTGGCGGTGTGGGACCAGATGGCCCGCCAGCTCAGGCTGCCCGGCCTGGCGCTGCCCGGCGAGTACGGCGGCGACGGGTTCGGCCTGACCGAGCTCGAGGTGGTGCTGGAGGAAATGGGGGCCGCCCTGCTGTGCTCGCCCTTCTTCGCCACGGTGGTGCTCGCCGCCCAGGCGCTGCTCGCCTCGGCCGACGAGGCGGCCTGCGCCCGGTACCTGCCCGGGATAGCCGCGGGGCGGACCATCGCCACGCTGGCCGCGGCGGAAGGCAACGCGTCCTGGGACCCGGCCATGGTCGCGGCCCGGGCCGAGCGCACCGCGGCCGGCTGGCGGCTCAGCGGCAAGAAAAGCTTCGTCATCGACGGGGCGATCGCGGACCTGGTGCTGGTCGTGGCGCGCAGCACCGCCGGGCCCGGCCTGTTCGCGGTGGACCGCGGGGCGCCCGGACTGCACGCCGAGCCGATGACCACGCTCGATCCCACCCGGGCGATGGCGGTCCTGGCCTTCGACCAGGTGCCCGCGGTCCTGGTCGGCGCCGAGGGCCAGGCGGGACGGCTGATGAGCCGGGTGCTCGACCTGGCCTGCGTGGCGCTGGCCGCCGAACAGGCCGGCGGCGCCCGCAGGTGCCTGGAGATGAGCGCCGGGTACGCCAGGACCCGGTTCCAGTTCGGCCGGCCCATCGGCTCCTTCCAGGCCGTCAAGCACAAGTGCGCGGACATGCTGGTCAAGGTGGAACTCGCGGAGGCGACGGCCCGCGAGGCGGCCCGCCTGGCGGACGAGGCAGCGGCGGAGTTCGGAATCGCCGCGGCAACGGCGCACATCTGCTGCTCGCAGGCATACCTGTTCGCCGCGGCCGAGAACATCCAGGTGCACGGCGGCATCGGGTTCACCTGGGAGCACCCCGCCCACCTGTACTTCCGCCGCGCCAAGTCCTGCGAGCTGCTCTTCGGCGGCCCGGCCGTCTACCACGAGCGGCTGCTCGACCGGCTGGGCATCTAACCCGGCGGATGACTGGCGGCCCGGCCAGCGTTACCCCAGGGAATGCGTGTGATACCGGCCTGGAGACAGCGATGGTGAGCAGCGGCGAGCCCGGGAAGCTCGAGCAGCGGATGGTCGTGGAGTACGGCATCACCCTGGACGGAGTCTGGCTGCCGCTGCCCATGCTCAGGCGCCTGCGAGCCCATGGTCCCTGGGACGCGCCGTTCACCGAGGCCACCGCCGACCAGGAGCGGGTGCTGCTCTTGCACGCCCTGGCCGAGCGGCACAACCAGGCCGGCCTGCACCGCGGCACGGGCCTGACCGGCTTCCTCGACGCGATCCCGTACGAGCCGACGGTCGCGTTCCCGAAACTCCCCGCCGACGGGGAAGGACCACGACAAGCCCGGCCATGACAAGCCCGGCCAGATCTGGCAGACTGACCCGGCGTGACCGCACCGCGTTCCGCGGATCACCTGCTATCAGGCCGGATCCGTTGTTCCTACTGTGGTATGAACTACCAAGGTATGATTGCCGTATGAAGGTCGACAAGCTGAGCGTCTCGTTCGACCCCGAACTCGGAGACGCCGTGCGGTCTGCCGCTTCGCGGGCAGGCAAGCCCCTGTCGTCGTGGCTAGCCGAGGCGGCCGCGAGCAAGCTACGCGCGGAAGCGCTGGCGGAGTTCCTCGCCGGCTGGGAGGCCGAACACGGGGCGCTGACGCCGCAGGAGATCGCCCGGGCCGAACGAGAACTCGGCATGGCCGCGAACGACAACGCCGCGTGAGCGCCCTGATTCTCGACGCAGGGGCGCTGGTGGCCATCGACCGCGACGACCGCGCGATGATCGCCAGACTGCATGTTGCCCAGCAGCGCGGCGTGGAGTTGCGCAGCAACGCGATGGTGGTCGCCCAGGTCTGGCGTGACCGGCAGGGCCGCCAGGTGAACCTGGCGCGGCTGCTGCGCGCCGTCGATGTCCGCTCCGTCGATCACCACGATGGCCGCCGGGCCGGCGTCCTGCTCGGCCTGGCCGGCACGGCCGACCCGATCGATGCCTCCGTCGTCCTGCTAGCCCAGCCCGGAGACCGGATCCTGACCAGTGATCCCGAGGACCTGACCCGGCTCGCCGCGGCCGCCGCGAACGGGGCCGTCGTCATTGCCTGCTGACCAGCAGCACATGGCACCGGCGGCCACTCCGAAATCTTGTCGTGTCACGAAGCATGATCATCGGGTGGCCGCCCCGCGCGTCGCAGCCCAACCCGCCGTACACGCCAGGATCGACCTTCTCCTAGGTCACAAACCCGCACCCAGGTAACGCCGTGCGGTCCGGCCGAGTACCGAGGCGCGGACGGCGGGTAGCGTGTCGCCCATGACTGCCCCGGTTCCGTTGCGCATGACCACGGTGCGAGCTAACGATCTTGAGTTCGGGCTGTTCGAGGCGGGGTCGGGCCCGCTGGCGCTGTGCCTGCACGGGTTTCCTGACACCGCCCACACCTGGGAGCACCTGCTGCCGGCCCTGGCCGACGCCGGGTTCCACGCGGTGGCCCCGTTCATGCGCGGCTACGCGCCAACCGCGATCCCGGCCGACGGCGCCTACCAGGTCGGTGCGCTGGTTGCCGACGCGGTGGCCTTGCACGAGGCCCTGGGCGGTGAGGGGAACGCGGTGCTGATCGGGCACGACTGGGGGGCCGAGACCGCGTACGGGGCGGCCGCCTTTGCCCCGGACCGGTGGCGGAGGCTGGTGACCCTGGCCGTGCCGCCCGCCGCCCTGGACGCGGTGCTGTTCAGCGACTATGAGCAGCTGAAGCGGCTCTTCTATACGTTCATGTTCCGTGACCCCAACGGGTTCGCCGATGCTGTGGTGGCCCGCGACGGGATGGCGTTCCTGGACAGGCTCTGGGCCGACTGGTCGCCCGGCCCGGGCTTCCCGGCCGGCGGCCATCTGGCCCGGGTCAAGGAGTCCCTGCGCCAGCCCGCCAACCTGGCGGCCGCGATCGGCTACTACCGCGCTGCGGGCGGCTACTACCGGGCCCCGGGTGTCCAGGACCCACCGGGGGACTCGTCCGATGGCGCCGCGCGCTACGCGGCCGAGCAGGAGGCCACCGGTCGGCAGGCGCCGCAGCCCACCCTGTACCTGCACGGAGCCGACGACGGCTGCATCCGGGTGGAGCTGGCCCGCGGCACCGAGCGCCTGCTCGCCCCGTCGTCGCGCATGGTCGTGATCGAGCATGCAGGTCATTTCCTGCAGCTGGAACAGCCCGGCGAGGTCAACGACCACATTCTCGCGTGGGTCACCGGCTAGAAGGAAAGCGCATCTGCTCATCCAGGCGCTGCATCACGAACCGGGACTGTAGTACCGGGCACCTGCGGCATTGGCCCCATCATGCGTCGACTTGCGCTATATCCATAATAACAAAGCCGCGCGCATGAAATGTTAACGCGTCCTTGCCCAACCATCAGCTGCACGAGGATCACTAAACCAGCCTGGACTCTCTCGGTCCTGCCCGGACGGCCGGATGACGGCTGGCCCAGGCTGTTTCATGGCGGGGTCGGTGTCGTCGCGCCATCGGGGAGGTGACCGTTTCCGCCGGCGGGCGCGGCGGGCGCGGGGTCCTGGGCCGTCAGTGCCGTGCGACGACGCTGCAGAACCAGCGCGGAAGCCGCGGCGGATGCGAG
>JBKQQQ010000364.1:0-12287 GCA_052144275.1 Streptosporangiaceae bacterium | reverse complement strand
ATGTTCGCCGTGAAGACGTGGCCGAGGCCGAGGTAGCTCGCCGCATCGATCAGCCCGCTGGCAAAGGCCAGCATGATCAGGACAACTCGCAGCGGCAGGTCGGAGACATCGGTGGACAAGGTGCCCTCGCATGGGTCCGTTCGGCAGCGCCGGCCTGCCAGCGACCGTGCGCCGGCGCCGGGAGACCTCGTTCCCCAGCAGGGCGCTGCTCCCCGTGCGGGTCACGTCCTGCGGTCGGCCCCAGGCCGCCGAAGTGCTCGCCGCGTGGCGCCATCCCGCAGGACCAGCATCTCACCTGCTGCCGGGTTCGGCTGCTCCGCGCTGCTGGGTCTGGTCCTGCGGACCGCCGCCATGCCACGGTGTCCGTTCGGTGCTTACCACGATCGGGGGGATGCGACGGGCGGCTTCCCGCCCGGACGATAGATGCATGGCCAGGCTTTATGACACGGTCATCGCCGACTGTGGTGCCGGCGGTGGCACCCAAGCGTGCACCCTCGCGCCATGGGGTAAGCAGGGCCTGGCTCCTGGTATCCCAGCCGGGACTTCTTCCTGGGCATCAACGCCGCAGGCAAATCACTGGAAGCCATCACCAAGCCACTCACCTCAACGGGAGAAACAGCCCCGGCAGACGAAACAGCCCCGGCCGCAGCCGTTACCTCATAGGCGCTGCCGCCAGCCTCGGTGGCCCACCAGGGCCAGCAGGTATCCCAATGCGTGATCTCAATGACGGGCGAGCATCAGGTGGCTGGCCGGGGAGGGAGCGGGGAGGTCCTGATGGCGGTCCATGTTGGTAGGCAGGCGGGTGCCCGTGCCAGGCAGCCGGCCGTTTCGGCCGGTGATCCGGTCCTGGCCGCTAAGATCACCGCGCCTGGTGTGCCCGGCTGGGCGGTGCCGCGCCCGCGGATCACCGAGCTGATCGCCCAGGGTAGCCGGTCGTGCCCGCTGACTGTCGTGACCGGCCCTCCTGGCGCGGGCAAAACGATGGCCCTGGCGTTGTGGGCGGCGGCGGAACCCGGGGTTGTGGCCTGGGTCGGCCTGGACAGTTACGACAGCCGGCCGGGGGTCTTCTGGTCCTATGCCGTCGCGGCCCTGTGCCGGGCCGGCGTCGCCGTACCCAAAGCATTGCCGGCCGCCGCGCGGGGGCGGGCGGCCGATCATGCGTTCTTGGTGCGGCTTGCGTCGGCGCTGGCTGCCCAGGACCCGCCGGTGACGCTCGTCCTCGACGACCTTCATCTGCTGACCGGCCCCCCGGTGCTGAATGGACTTGATTTCGTCCTGCGGAATGCCGGACCTGGGCTGCGCCTGGTTGTGTCCTCGCGGATGGACCCGCTGTTGCGGCTGCACCGTTACCGGCTGGCTGGCCAGCTGACCGAGATCGGGGGCAGCGACCTGGCTTTCAGCGTCGCCGAAGCCGGCCTGCTGATGGCCCGGCACGGCTGCACGCTGTCGGCGGACTCGCTGGCGTGCCTCACCCGGCGGACCGAGGGCTGGGCGGCGGGCCTGTGCCTGGCGGCGATGTCGATGGGCACCCATCCCGATCCAGACCACTTCGTCACCGAGCTGATCACCGAGGACAGCGCCGTGACCGGCTACCTGGTGGAGGAGGTCCTCAACACCCAGCCGCCGCAGGTCCGGGACGTTCTGCTGAGCACGTCCATCCTGGAGCATGTCAGCGCCGAATCGGCCGGCGAACTGGTCTGCGATAAGCAAGCCGGGGCAATCCTGCCGGCTTTGGCGCACGCGAACGCGTTTGTCCAGCCGATCGGGTGCGGCTGGTACCGCTACCACCCGCTGTTCGCGGAGATGTTGCGCCTGAAGCTCAGCCGCGAGCACCCAGACCGGATAGCCCTGCTGCATCGCCGAGCTGCCCGGTGGTGTGAGAGGAACGGCCAGCTCACCGACGCGGTGCGGCACGCCGCCCAGGCCAGCGACTGGCCGCTCGCCGCCCGCATGGTCATCGACGGGCTGGCGATCAGCGAGATCATCGAACCATCAGGCAGCCCGTCCCTGGCTGAGGAGTTCGCGAGCATACCGCACGGCCAAGCCTGGACCGAGGCTGAGCCGTACCTGGTCTCCGCTGCGGTCGCGTTGTCCATGGGCCGCCCGGAATCCAGCATCGCAGCGCTGGATGCCGCGGAAGGCATCCTCGGGCGTCTGCCCGCCGGTCAGCAGGCCGCGGGCCAGCTGGCCGCCGCGATGATCCGCCTCCCCGCTTCACTTCGCACCGGAGACCTCGAGGCGGCCGCGGCCGCCGCTGCCCGTGCAAAGGTACTGGTCAACAGGGTCTCGGATGAAAGGAGTGCCCGGCACCGGCAAATCCGCGCCCGGGTGCTGTCGGGTCGCGGAGCTGTCGAGCTGTGGGCCGGGCATCTCGACGAGGCCGCCCGTGCCTTCGACTTGGGGGCAGCCGCCGCGGCCGCTTCGGGCCAGGAGGACGAACGAGCCAGCTGCCTTGGGCATCTCGCCCTGGTGGAGGCTTTGCGCGGCCGGCTGAGCCGCGCCGCGGAGCTGGCCGCCCAGGCGACAGCGGCCGCCGCCGGCGAGCAGCGGCTGGGCGTCCAGCGTCCGAACCCGGCGGCACTCGCCGCGCTCGCCTGGGTGCATGTGGAGCATAACGAGTTGCGCCGGGCGCGCAATCGGCTCAAGCAGGTGGACGCCGCCCTCGGCGTTAGCCCAGACAAGCTGATCGGAGCGGTGGCCTTTCTGGCAGCCGCGCGCAGTGCCCTGGCCGAGGCAGACCCCGAAGCGGCCGCGCAATTCGTGGCCAGGGCCCGATCGGGGTGGCCGGTACCGGCGTGGCTTGACCACCAGCTGAGCCTGGCTGAGTCCCGGGCATGCCTGGCGGCCGGTGACATCGAGGCAGCGCTCGCCGCAGCCAAGCGGGCCGACAGCGACAGCTCGCTGGAAACGGCGGCCACGCTCGCGCACGCGTGGGCGGCTGCCGGAGACGCCGCGAACGCACGGCGAGCGCTGGAACCCGCGCTCGCGGCCCATGATGCGGTGCCCGAACGGGTCCGCCTGCAAGCGCTGCTAGCTGACGCCCGGCTCAGCTACGGCACCGGCGACCCCGCACGAGGGCACCGGTCCCTCGCGTCCGCGCTGCGGCTCGCCGGACGGGAGCAGCTCAGGCTGCCGTTCGTCATCGAGCGCGCCTGGATCGGGCCTGCGCTCCGGCGGGACCCAGAGCTAGCCCGCGCCTGCCAGCACCTGCTAGCCCCGATCCTGCGACACGATCATCTACCAGCTCCGCCGGAGATCCTGGATCAGGCCACCATCCTAGTGGTCGAGCCGCTCACCGGACGTGAGCTGGAGGTGCTGCGGCACGTCTCAGGCGTGCTGAGAAACCCTGAGATTGCCCGCGAAATGCACATCTCCCTCCACACCGTCAAGGCGCACCTCAAAAACATCTATCGCAAGCTGGCGGCGACTCACCGCGGCGAGGCCGTCCGCCGGGCCAGGCAGCTCGGGCTGATCTGACCTCACATTGCCGGTACCCGGCGCGTTCGGCCCGCCACCGCAGGCACCACCTGCTCCGCCGGGCGCTGGCGGGCACCGGGCGCGCCGCCAGGCCGAACAAGAACAAGCGGCGGCGCCAGGCATGGGCTGTTCAGAGACATCGACCTCGACCGGGGCCTGGTCCACGTCGCCTTCAACTACGTGATCTGCGGCGGACAGCGTGTCCGCAAGGACACCAAGACCCACAGGATCGCTGGCTGGCCATCGACCCAGACACCTGCACCCTGATCGCGACATACCTAGACGAGATCCGGGCTCAGCTGGCCGCCGTCGGCGCCGGGCTGCGGAACGATGCGTACCTGTTCTCCAACGACCCGGACCACGCCCGGCCATGGAACCGGACTTGACCGTGCACAAGGTCGCCGAGGCCGCAACTGGGGCCGGGGCGAAGCTTGAGCCTCCGCTGCTCCGCTGAGTTACGGTCATGGGATACTGCCTGGCGCTCCACGTGGACCGGTTCGTGGACCGGCGCGCCAGATAATTCCAGTGCGGCGAGTGCCGTCAGTGCCATGACCCGTGCCATCAGCGCAGGTAGCGCGCGTGTTGCACGCGGCCGTACTTCTTGTAAACGGCAGGTCAGCGGTTCGAATCCGCTCACCGGCTCCAGTTCAGCGCAGGTAAGCACCTGAGCGCCCTGCAGGGCATCGGGACCGGCGTCGTCCGGCACGCCCTGGAGGCGCTCGCCGCGGACGGCCTGATCATCGTGCGGCACGGCCGCGCCGCGGTCGTGGCCGGGGAGCCCAGCAGTGATCCGCGCCTAAGCCACCGGCGGCCTGGTCCCGGTCACGACTGCCGCCGGGCCGGATGCCGTCCGCACGTCTGCCACCCGATGAAGCCCAGCACCATCCGCGGCATCCACAGCATCTTGTCTGGCGCGTTCGCCGCCGCCCAGCGGTGGGAGTGGACCGACCGTAACCCCGCCGAGTCAGCCAAGCCGCCGACCACTATCCGCCGGCCCATCCCGGCTACCTCGCCGGAGGACGTCGCCAAGGTGATCGCCGAGGCTCGCGCGCACGACGCTGCTCTGGGGCTGTACCTGTGGCTGGTCGTGGTCACGGGCGTGCGCCGCGGTGAGCTGTGCGGCCTGCAGATCCACGACGTCGACCTAGACCGGGGCCTAGTGCACGTCGCCTTCAATTACGTCGTCCGCGGCGGTCAGCACGTCCGCAAGGACACCAAGACGCACCAGGACCGCTGGCTCGCCATCGACCCGGACACCTGCGCGCTGATCGCCAACTACCTGGACGAGATCAGGGCCGAGCTGGCCGCGGTCGGCGTCGGGCTGCGAGATGACGCGTACCTGTTCTCCAACGACCCGGCGCATGCCCGGCCATGGAACCCGGACTGGGCCACGCACAAGGTAGCCGACGCCGCGGATGCGGCCGGGGTGGAGCTCGACATCAAGGGCGGACGGCATTACACCGCCAGCCAGCTCCTCGCCGGCGGCTTCGACCTGCGCAACACCGCTGCCCGCCTCGGCCACAGCGGGGGCGGCGCGACCACGCTGCGGCACTACGCCGACCCGGTCCCCGAGGTGGACAGGCGAGCCGCCGCCTACCTCGCGCAGCTGACCGCCAGATCTACTCCGTCATCTCGTCAGCCTTGACCTGGCCGTACGCCACGGCTGGGCGGAGCCGAGCGGCGCTGGGGAGGCGGGGCGGTTTGAGGTGGTGGCGTGGCTGGTCCTCGCGTACACTGAATCATATATGGCGATCGTGATTCAGAATGTTAGGAGGTTGCCGTGACGACGACTGACGTTGGCGTGAGGATCGAGCGTGCTCGTGCGGCGGCAGGCCTCAGCCAGCGCGCACTCGCGGATATGACCGGCATTTCACAACCAACCTTGTCCCGGGTCATCTCCGGACACCGGACAGCGAAGATGCCCGAGCTGATGGCTATCGCATGGGCGACAGGAGTCACAGTCGCCGAACTGGCTGGGACGGGTACGGTAGCTGAGCGAGTCGAGTGCGCGGCACGTGCCACGAACCACGCGGACATGGACGGCATGCGCGAGGCGCTGCTGCATTTCCTCGAGCTGGACGATTACCTGTCAGGCCAGGCGATCCCGGTCACGGTCTTATCGTGGGCAGGAAACGTTGACCGCGGAGACAGAGGGCCGCGCATCCGCTGCGCGGTTCCGTGAGGATCATCATCTCGGAGTGCAGCCGCTAGGCGATCTTGTGGCGGTCATCGAACAAGCGACCGGGATTGATGTGGCCGTGCTTGACGTAGGTCCGGACGAGCATGGTCTGACCATGCGGGACCCGGTCCGCGGAACCGTATTTATCGGTGTCGCACGCACCCGGAACCCCATGCGGCAACGCAGTACGCTCGCCCACGAACTCGGCCACGTGCTGTTCGAGGACTGGGCAGACAGCGATGCGGGCGACTGGAGTGAACGTAGCCCAGCGGAGATTCGCGCTGATGCGTTTGCGCGGCATCTGCTGGTTCCTATCGACGGCCTGCGGGAGTTCATCGGGACGCGGTCCCAAGCCAGCCCGTCCACACTGTCGGCGGTGGTGCAGGGGTTCTTGGTATCGCCCCAGATCGCCGCGATCGCATTGTGCCAGGCCGGGTATATCGATGAGGCCACCAAGCGGGAGTGGATGACGCTGACTGCGCCCAAATTGGCGGCCAGGTTCGGCTGGGTAGATCAGTACCAGGTGTTGCAGGCGAGCTCCGACCGGCGCCGAGCGCCGCAGCGGCTGCTCGCCCGGGCGATCACCGGATACGCGGAAGGCGTGCTGCCTGCGCAGGCCATCGCTACACTGCGCGGGATCAGCTTGGAGGCTGCAGAGGAGGAACTGCGCGAAGCGGGCGTGACCCCGGCTGAACGACCGATCGCATGGGCGGAACCGGCTGACCTGCCCGATGTGCATGTTGACCTCGCCGCATTGGACGCGGACCTCGCCGCATCCGACGAAGGCCAGGACACGACAGCGTCGAGAGACTCCGGATGAGCGTCAGGCCGATCATCGATGCCGGTCCCGCCCTGAACTTCCTGTCCATCAACAAGGAGCGTCTCCTGGTTGCGGTTCTCGGGCCGTTGAGCGCGACCAGCGCGGCGGCGGCGGCCGCGATCGCATACCCGGCAGTGGACGCATCGCCCCACGCCCCGTCCTGGCGGGGCGCCAGGACGGGGATGTTGAATAGCCACCGGCATACCAGGATGCCGGCCAGCGCTATCAGCGCCGCGACGACCGCCGTCGCCGCGCCGCCCGACCACAGCTGTCTGGCGTCTACCGTGCGGCCCGGGGAGCTTGTGCGCTCCGAGCGCGGTTCCTGTTGCCGGGACATGGCTCAGGCCGCCTTCGTCTCCGGCGTTCCCGGCCTGACCGAGTGCAGGGTCTTGCCGGTGCGGCGCAGCTCGGTGCCCTGCACCAGCATCCAGATCCCGGCGATCAGGTTGAACAGGCCGAACAGCAGCGCCAGGGTGACCGCGCCGAGGCCGGGGCGGACGCACAGCACCACGCCGAACGCGACGGTGGCCAGCCCGCCCAGGATGAGCATCGCCCGGGTCCCGGCCGGCTCGCCGGAGGCGAAGGCGGCGGAGAACTCGACGAGGCCGGCGATAACCGCCCACACGCCCACGATCAAGACCAGCACCAGCGCGGTGGGCCCCGGCCACACCAAGGCGACCATCCCGGCGGCCAGGTCGGCCAGGCCGAGCAGCAGGTGCCCGGCGACCGGGCCGGCGTTGCGGCTGCTGAACGCCCGCGCGGCCTCCATGCCGGACGCCACGAACGCATAGACCGCGAACAAGATGACCAGCGCCAGCACCGTGACCGAGGGCCAGGCCAGCGCGATGATCCCGATGATCACGGCCAGGATGCCGCGCGCGATCAGGGACGTGCTGAGTGACTTGAGCATGACGGTTCCTTTCGCTTGCGTCGCTGCCCGGGCGCCCGGGGTGCCTCACCGCGCCGGGCCCGCTCTTGACACGATGATTATCATAATTGATGATTGATTGCAAGAGTGATCGAGAAATTCAGCGATCTGGTGTGAGGAGCCGATCATGACGACACAGCTCGTCGGCACGCGCCGGCCCGCGTCCTTGCCTGGAGGTGTCACCGCCTATGCCGGTCAGCCGGTGACGTGGAGTTCGTCGCGCACGTCGATGACCCGCCGATCACAGCAGGATCCGGGAGTAAGAGTTCACCAAGAGCGGCTCAAGATGCAGTTTCCTGGAGTCCCGGCGGGACTCGGCATGGTGGTCGGGTGAGCTGTGAGCAGCCGCCGCGAGGCCGGCTAGCGCGCCTGTTCGAGGCCGCCGACCGGCGCCACGTCCCGCTGCGGACCATCCTGGTCACGGTCGGGGTGGTCGTCGCTACCTACCTGGCCGGCAAGCTGATGTACCTGCTGCGGGACATCGTGCTGCTGATGCTCGTGGCGGGGTTCGTCGCGATGCTGCTCAACCCGGTCGTGGCTAAAGTGCAGCGGCGGGTCCCGCGCCGGGGCCTCGCCGTGACGATCGTCACGCTCTGGGCCGCGCTGGTCTTCATCGGCCTGGCCGTGGCGTTCGGCGTGCCGCTGGTGAACGGGATCACCCACCTGGCCGACCGGCTGCCCGGCTACGTCGCCAGCGCGCAGCACGGCAGGGGCTGGATCGGCCACCTCGTGGCCAAGTACCACATCCGGAGCTGGGTGCAGCGGAACACGCCCAAGCTGGTCGGCTACGCCCAGTCGCTCAGCAAGCCGGCCCTGGCCGTCGGCAAGGGCGCGCTCTCCCTGGTGGTCGAGCTTTTCGCGATCTTCGTCCTGGTCCTGCTCCTGCTGCTCGAGGGCCCGAAGATGTGGAGCTGGACGCTCGGCCAGCTGGCCCCGGGCCGCAGGGCCACGGTCACCCGGATAGCGGCCGACGTCAGCCAGAAGGTCACCGGGTACATGTTCGGCGACCTGCTGACCTCGCTCATCGCCGGGATCGTGGTGTTCGTGACGCTGCTGATCCTCGGCGTGCCGTTCCCGTTGCTGTGGGGCCTGTGGGTGGCCCTGGTGGACTTCCTGCCGATGATCGGCGGGGCCCTGGCCGGCATCCCCACCGTGCTGTTCGCGTTCATCGCCCGGGGCCTCACCGCGGGCATCGTCACCGCGGCCGTATTCCTGGTCTACACCCAGATCGAGAACCACGTCCTGAACCCGGTGGTCATGAGCAAGACGGTGCGGATCAGCCCGCTGCTCGTGTTCGTCGCCGTGCTGGTCGGCGCCTCGCTCGGCAACCTGATCGGCGGCATATTCGGCGCTTTCGCCGCGGCGCTGCTGGCCATCCCGACGGCCGGGGCGCTGCAGGTGCTGGTCAAGGAGCTCTGGCAGGCCACCGCCCCGGACCAGCCCCCGGAATCCCCGGCGCCTGCGGCTGAGCCAGCGGACGAGGGCGGTAACCCTGTCGCCTAACACCGACCCCATCCGACCGTCCAGGCCGGTGATCTGAACTGACGACCGTGTCGGGCCGCCCGGCTGCTGGTACGACAACTGGTCTCCGGCGGGCGCGCGGAAGCGAACCCTGGCCTGAGCGTGGCTAGGGCCGGTGACAGGGCTGGCTTGTCCGGCGGGTGGGCCGGAGTGTCTCGACCACCCTGTGTCCGACGCGGAAGCGCAGAATCTTGCCTGCACCTAGCACGGGAGGAACCGTGCATCTCGGTCGCCCCGGCAGGGCCAGCGGGACACGCCTGAATCACAGGGTTTCGCGGGAAGGTGCAAGGCCTCCCCATCCCGCCGCCTGCCCGGCGGGGCGCTGGACGGCATCAAGGAGCCGAAGAAGTGCTTCGTGATCTGCGGCGGCGGGGAGATGGAGAATCACTTCGAGTGCCTGTGGGACCTGTTCCGGTTCATCCCGTCACTTGAGATCGAGGGCGCCAGCGGCTCTTGCCCTCGTAACGCTGGCGGCGGTGCACTGGTTTCATGAGTGCTGGCCGGGTGATCACGCGGCTTGTTCGCGTCACCATCCCGGGATTGCCGGCTCCGCGGCAGGTGTTCCGGCGGAAAGGCGGGATCCGGTGACAAGCAACTATGTACGCGTTACCGGGCTAGCTGGCCTGTTCGCCGAGGCCAGGGAGCTGTCGGTCAGGACGATGATTTTCGACGTGGAACCGTTGGTCGCGCCCTGGCACGGCAGTCAGGAATCACTTGACCAGGGCATAGCGCGCATCCTCGGCGACGCCAGGACGGTCCCGTCGGTGCGCGTGGTGATCTTCGCGACCAACTCGGCCCGCCGCCCGTCCGCCGTCCCGGCCTGCGACGGCCTTCAGGTCAGGTACCTGGCATCCGCCGAGAAGCCGCTGCGGACCGCGCCGTACCGCGACCTTCCCCGGCCGGGCGCCGTGGCAGGTGATCAGCTCCCCACCGACGGGATACTTGCCTATCGGCTAGGGTTTACGTTCCT
Organism: Streptosporangiaceae bacterium; assembly: GCA_052144275.1. Classification (GTDB taxonomy): domain Bacteria; phylum Actinomycetota; class Actinomycetes; order Streptosporangiales; family Streptosporangiaceae; genus Palsa-504. The sequence goes on along the minus strand of JBKQQQ010000364.1, from coordinate 2,392 downwards.
GCACTACGCGCCGAAGCTAACCGGCGTTCCGTTCGGGCCCGCGCTCATGCATCGCTGGGGCGAGCTGGTGCGCCCGGTGCTGTTCCGCGGGTCGGCGACCGACCGGTGACTATGGTCACGGCGTGGCGGTATCGCGCGGCGTCGGATCTGTGCGCCAGCTGGACAGGGTGTCATCGCGGCCCGGGCGGACAAGCCGTGCCGTCCGGGCTGGTTCGCGCTATTCCGGCTGGCCGGCAGGCGGAGTTGGGGGCTGCCAGGGCGACGCGAACGCTCACGTAGGCGATCGTCGGTGGTACCGAGAACGAAAACTGCCGAATTCACATGAACGCCATAGGCCGGCCATCCAGTCCGGGACCGCTCGCGCTGGAGTGCGCGCTGGCGGCGGCCCGTGACGAGCTGAGCGGGATGCTGGTGCTGCGGGGGGAAGCGGGCATCGGCAAGACGGCGCTGCTTGATTGGGGGTCGGGCAGGCCGGCGACATGGAAGGCTTTGCCAAACGGGCCTGGGCCGAGCTGCTCGCTACCGGCGAGCGTGCCCGTAGGCGCGGCGTGGAGACCGAGCACTGCTCATCCCCAGAAGCGGGCTGCCTGAGCCGCCGGACCCCGGGCCGTTGAAGGCCAGGAGTAGGCCTGCCGCGAGCGCAGCCCCCAGCACCGCGATGAGGATGTGCGTCAACCAGTTGCCTCTTCCCCGTCGCCGGGGGATGGCCCGCATCTGCTGTCGTCTAGCATCTGGCCAGTCAACCCCACCGGCCCTCCGGCGGGGAAGCCGACGCAGGCTCTCGCGGCATGGGCCCGGGCTATGCGGTGGAGCCGGCCTCGCCCGGCGCGGCGCGCCGGGGGCCGGCCGCCCGTAGCGGTGGCGGAACAGCAGGTAGGCCGGCGGCCCGGCGAGGAGGGGGAGCCAGTAGGAGGCGATCCGGTAGGCCAGGGTGGGCCAGGACGGCGTAGCCGGCGCGGACGCCGGCCAGGATCAGCAGGCCGCTGAGGCTGGCCTCGACGATGCCCAGCCCGCACGGGGTGAGCGGGAACAGCGCGACGATGCCGGCGGCGGAGTAGGCCAGCAGCACCAGGGAGCCAGCGCCAGCAGGCCGCCGACCTCGAGCAGCGAGAACGCTGTGAGGCCGCCGACGGCGGTGTCGGTGTCGAACCCCGCGGTGGTGAGCATCCTGAACTGGACGGCGGCGCCCGCCGCGCTGCCGCCGGGCAGGCTGTGCCGCCCAGGCGTGCACCGGCGGATTGACATCGCCGAAGTCCCACTCATACGCCGGCAGCGCCCCGTTCGGGTGCTGGTACCACTCCCGGCACATCATGATCAGCTGGTACTTGGCGAACGCCAGGTCCAGGTGGGCCAGGGTCACGCAGTGGAAGCCCAGGTCCCAGGCGGCGAACCAGGGATACTCCCACTTGTCCGGCATCGAGATGATGTCGAACCCGTTCAAGTTACGCCACCTGGCGTTCCGCCCGTCCTTGCGCTCGGGCGGCGGTTCGGGCTGGGCCGGATCGCCGTCCAGCCACCGGGAAACGGCGTAGTAGTACAACTGCTTGCCCCACAACAGGCCGGCACACGCCTGCCGCAGCACCATCGCCTCCTCCGCGCTGGCGCCGGCCGGGGTCAGCTCGGCATAGAACTCGTCGGCCTCGGCTCGCCTGGTGGCCATGACCTGGTCGAAGCCGGCGCCGAGGGCGGCTGCCGCCCCGGCCGCGGAGCGGGCCTCCCCGGAGCCGGCCCGCCCGGAGGGAGCGGGCCGCAGCCGGAGCCGGAGCTCGGCGATCTGCCCGGGAAGGACGGTGAGCCGGTACCAGAACGCGCATTTGGTGCCGGTGCGGTCCGGGTTGACGGTGCCGGCGCCGCGGACGACATGGTCGTTGATGCCGTCCTTCGGATAGGGCGTGACCGGGGCGCCGTCGTACAGCCGGGTGCGGTTGGTCTCGTTCTCGCAGAACAGCAGCTGCGGGCCGGTCCCGCCGGGTGCGGCGGCGGCGGTGAGTTCCAGGGTGCCGAGGAACGGGTGGTCGATGGTGACCGACCGGTCGCCAGAGGCCCGCATCGCCACCGCGGGCTCGGTGGCGTCCCAGGACCAGGTGTTGCGGAACCAGGCGGTGGGCAGCACGTGCAGCGTGTCGGCTTCCGGGCCGGCGTTGGTGACCTGGATGGCCATCAGCAGGTCATCCGGGCCGGCCTTGGCGTAGTGCACCTCGGTGATCCAGTACCGGTCGCCGTCGAACACGCCGGTGTCCAGCAGCTCGTACTCGAACTGGTACTGGTCGCGGGCGGCGTTGACATCGATCAGGTCCTGGTAGGGGAACGCAGCCTGCGGGTAGTGGTAGCGCCACCGGTTCCAGGCATGACTGGGCACCGCGTCCAGGTACCACCAGTACTCCTTGACATC
>JBKQQQ010000363.1:0-4730 GCA_052144275.1 Streptosporangiaceae bacterium | reverse complement strand
CGTCGCTGACCCTCGTGGTCAACGGCGGCCAGATCACCTACGACGACATCGACCACAGCCTTCTGGCGGGCCGGCCCGTGATCATCCTGGCCGGAACCGGCCGCACGGCGGACACCATCGCGGCCGCTGCCCACGGCGACACCGGGGACCCGAAGGCAGCCCAGGCCGCGGCCTCCCCAGGCACCCGGATAGTGTCCCTCGATGATCCGCAAGCCCTCTATTCCGCGATCGAGTCAATCCTGGCCCCGCACAGGTAAAAGGCTCACCGCGGGCACAGTGGCTGGTAGGACAGTTGGGGGATATACGTGTGCCACTGCTGGGGCGTGAGATTTCCGGCCGTGGCGCAGATCCATTCGGCCGCGTCATTGACGTTCAGGTTCCAGAGCCGGATGGCCCCGTCAATGCTGCCGGTGGCCAGCGTGTGGCCCCCGGGGCCGAACACCACCGAATAGACGGCCTCGTTGCCACCGGTCAGCGGCTTGCCGAGCGGCTGGGGATGCTCAGGATCGGCGACATCCCACAATCCGATCGTGCCGTCATCGGCGCCGCTGGCCAGCATCTGCCCCCCGGGGCTGAACGCCACCGAATAAACGCTTCCGGTGCCGCCGGTCAGCGGCTGGCCGAGTACGTGGGAATGCGCGGGATCGGCGACATCCCACAGCCGGATTTTCCCGTCATTGTCGCCGCTGGCGAGCGTGCGGCCGTCGGGGCTGAACGCCAGCGAATAGACAGCCCCGGTGCCACCGATCAGGAACTTGCCGAGTGGCGGGGGGAAGATGGGGTCGACGGCGACATTCCACAGCTGGATGAGGACGTTATAGGCGGTGGCCAGGGTGCGGCCATCGGGACTGAACGCCACCGAGTCGACGGCCAGGCGGGTCGGGATCCGGCTGAGCGGCCTGGGGTGGGCGGGATCGGCGACATCCCACGTCCGGATTGTCCCGTCGAAGTCGCCGCTGGCCAGCGTGCGGCCGTCGGGGCTGAACGCCACCGAGTCAACCGAATGGGTGCCGCCCGTCAGCGGCGGGCCGATCAGGGAGGGGTGCGCGGGGTCGGCGACATCCCACAGCCGGACCGTGCCGTCGTGGCTGCCGGTGGCGAGCGTGCGGCCGTCGGGGCTGAACGCGACCGATACGGCAGCGCCAGTGCCGCCGGTCAGGGCCGGGCCGAGCAGGCGGGGGTGGGCGGGATCGGCGACATCCCACAGCCAGACCGTGCCGTCGAGGTCGCCACTGGCGAGCATGTGGCCGTCGGGGCTGAGCGCGACGGCCAGGACAGACCCGGTGCCAGCGGTCAGTGTCGTCTCTGGCAGGCTCCAGAGCCGGGCGGTACCGTCATTGTCGCCGCTGGCCAGCGTGTGGCCGTCGGGGCTGAACGCCACCGAATAAACGCTTCCGGTGCGGCCGGTCAGGGGCTGGCCGAGCGCCTGGGGCTGCGCGGGATCGCCGACATCCCACAGCCGGATGCCCCCGTCAGCGTTGCCGCTGGCCAGCAGGTGGCCGTCGGGGCTGAACGCCACCGACGAGGTGATCCCCGTGCCGCCGTTCAGGGGCTGGCCGAGCAGGGAGGGGTGCGCGGGGTCGGCGACATCCCACAGCCGGACCGTGCCGTCATTCTTGCCGCCGGCCAGTATGTGGCCGTCAGGGCTGAACGCCACCGACGCGGCCGCGCCGGCCGCGCCGGTCTGGAGTTGGCCGAGCACATGGGGATGCGCGGGGTCGGCGACGTCCCAGAGCCAGATCGTGCCGCTGTTCGTGCCGCTGGCCAGCGTGCGTCGGTCGGGGCTGAACGCCACGGAAAAGACGGCTCCGGTGCCGCCGTTCAGGGGCTGGCCGAGCAGGCGAGGGTGGGCGGGGTCGGCGACATCCCACAGCCGGACCGCGCCGTGGATGTCGCCGCTCACGATCGTGCGGCCATCCGGGCTGAACGCCATCGAACTGATGGCGTATTGTGTGCTACTGGTCAGGGGCACGCCGTACAGACGGGGATGGGCCGGGTCGGCGATATTCCACAGCCGGATCGTGCCGTAAGCGTCGCCGGCGGCCAGCGTGCGGCCGTCGGGGCTGAGCGTCACGGAATAGACGGCGTGGGCGCTCACCAGGGGCTGGCCGAGCAGGCGGGGGTGGGCGGGGTCGGCGACATCCCACAGCCGGACCGTGCCGTCGCTATCGCCGCTGGCCAGCGTGTGGCTATCTGGGGTGAACGCGACCGAGTAAACGGGCTTGGTCCCGGCCGCCAGAGCCGAAGATAGCGGCGTGTTCTCCATGCTCAGCAGGAGCGAGGCCAGGTCCTGTCCACCTTGCATATGGTAGGCGGCCAGGTTGAGCTGGGCCGCGAGCGGCGTGTCACTGCTGCCGAATTGGAGGCCCTCGGCGACGGTCTGTTTGTAGGTCGCCAGATTTCGCTGCTGCGCCTGATGATTGTTCGAGACGAGGGCGAGCGAGCCCAGGACGACGGCGATGACCAGGCCTGCGGCCAGCACGCTTCGCTGCAGCCAGGCGACGCGGTGCGCTGTCCGCCGGGACGCCTCGATAAACGTCCGCTGGCCGCTGGTCGGCGGGGTCTGCGGATGAGCGTCCCCTTCGGCCAGCCACGCCTCCGCGTCCCGCAAGTCCCGGCCGCGCAGCAGCCGGCTGCGGTCACTGCCGTCGGTCCACTCCCGCGCCCGGACCAGCAGCCGGGTGTGGACCTTCACCCAGTCCAGGTCGGTGTCCAGCGTCTGGATCAGTTCCGCCAGGCTGGCGCCGAACCTGGTGTCGTCGTCAAAGAAGATCCAATTCCGCTCCGCGACTGCCTCGGCGACCGGCTGGCCGTCGCGGGCCTGACGGCGCAGCAGCGGGATGATCTGCTTGTTCGACTGGACCGCGTCCGCGATTTCCTCCGCACACGGACCGGAGTCCAGCGAGTCGGGCGAGATCACGAAGACGAATTTGTCACTTCCGGCGACCGCGGTGTCGATCTCTGATTGATAAGGGGCACTGAACGGAACCACCGAGTGATCCTGGTCCCATGCCGGATCTCGCTCCGCTGCCGCGAGAGCATCGTGCAGGCGCCGCACGAAAGGCAGGTCCTCGCGCGCGTACGACAGGAAAACTCCACTCATAACCCACGCTCCAGGCCCGCCATTAATAGTGAGAGTTTGTACCTCGGCAAAGATTTTCGCAATGGCTATAAAAGCGGAGGTTCCCCTTCTGCCCCAGCGGGCGTCTGGGTCCTCAAGACAATGTACGGGCCCGGACAGTAGTGCCACGGCCGTTCGGAATAATTGAAGAACTTTTTGGCCGGACAGGTCCCGGGCGCGTCAGCACGGTCCCACCGGTTTGTGTCCGTCGGCTCCGGATAGCGGAGCGCACGCCAACCCCGACGGATTCGCTGCGAAGGTTCCATGCGGCACAATGAGAGCGGCGTCCGGCGCGGTCGCTGCGTCCTGGCGGTTAGCTGCCGGGCTGCGCCGCACCTGGCCAGATGATGAATCTGTCGCCGGGAGGTTGGCATGGCAAGGCATCCGCTGCTCGGCTACCTCGTCTGGGTGGTCCTTTTCGGCGCCATTTTCGCCTGGGAGGGCCTCGCCCTGGCCCGGGTGACCGGCGTCCCCACCCTCAGCGACGTCTTCCGCGTGATCATGCGTTATCCCGTCGGGCGGTGGGCGCTGTTCGCGTTGTGGCTATGGGCCGGCTGGCACTTCTTCATCCGCGGCTGGCACTTCCTGCTCCGGGCCTGAGGGTGTCATGGCGTCGGCAGACGTGCTCGCACTATCCTTGGCGGACCGCCAGGCCCTGGTGCCGATGGCCGCCGGTTACCTGATCCTCATGTCAGCGCTTGGCTTCGGCCTGCGCCGCCTGTACCGGCCACGGGGTGCTCCGTCCGGCGCCGACACGTGGCCGGACCGGACGCGTGCCACGCCGCCGGACCCAGGGCGGCGCACCGGCTGGGCTGCGCTGGTCAGGCGCGTGGCCGGCACCGTCGTCGGCGGGTACCTGCTGCTGATGGCGGTCGTGGTCGCCTACTACTTCGGCATAGCACGGGTCGGGCCCGGTTTCCTGGAGAGCGCGGTCACCGGCACGGCGCTGCTGCTGGGACTCGCGGCGCCGGTATTCGCCGCGCTGTCCTGGCTGGCTGAGCGCCGCGCCCGCGATCACGCTGAGCCTGGGGAGCCTGGGCAGGCTCCCCAGGACTGCCAGGGAAGGGGCGTCTAGCCTGACGCCGGGTGCTCGATCACCGCGTCGGGTCCGGGAAAGATGAGCCGGGTGTGGCCGTCGTCGAACTTCACCAGATAGGGCGGCTCACCCTGGGTGCCGTGCACCTCGACGATCTCGCCGAGCTTGTCCGGGTGCCCGACACAATTGCCGTGAATGCAGATGCGGTCACCAATGGTCGCCTGCATGTCAGGATCTCCTCTCCGCGCCGAGAGTTATGCCTACAGGCTCGCACACCTAGGAGGTGGTTTACCCCGGCCGCCCCGATATGACCCAGGCTGCCCGCGCCGCCACGTAGTGCGATGTCCCATCATCCCCAGCCGCCACGTCCGCGATGCTGGCCAGCAGCGCCGCGCCGCCGGGCCAGGGGAGGCACGAGCCGGCGCCGATAGTTTTACCGCAGCTCGTTTGGCCTCAGGGTCTTGATCAGTCCCTAATCGGCCTCCTGCGGTCCGACGGGCGCCGCTGGCCCGCGGTCCGTAACCGGGGCGGCCGTGACCAGCCTGGCCGGGACGGGCCGGGCGGTCAGCAGGA
>JBKQQQ010000362.1:0-21921 GCA_052144275.1 Streptosporangiaceae bacterium | reverse complement strand
TGGATCGGCATCGCCATCCCGGCCGAGTACGGCGGCGGCGGCTGCGGCATCACCGAGGCCTCGATCGTGCTCGAAGAGGTCGCCGCCTCGGGCGCCTGCATGAACGGCGCGAGCAGCATCCACCTTTCCATCTTCGGCATGCACCCGGTAGTCAGGCACGGCTCCGCCGAACTCAAGCAGCGCCACCTTCCCCGCGTCGCCACCGGCGACCTGCACGTCGCGTTCGGCGTCACCGAACCGGACGCGGGCCTGGACACCACCGCCATCCGGACCCGCGCCGTCCATGTGAAGGGGGATGGGGAGGCGGGTGGGGACGGCTACCGCGTCACCGGCCGCAAGGTGTGGACCTCCAAGGCGCTGGAATCTGAGCGGGTGCTGCTGCTGACCCGCACCACCCCCGTCGAGGAATGCGCGAAGCGCACCGACGGGATGACCCTGTTCGTCGCCCCCCTCAAGGACCCGGCGGTCACGATCCGGCCGATCCCGAAGCTCGGCCGCAACGCCGTGGCATCCTGCGAGGTCACCTACGACGGCCTGTACGTCGACGCCCGCGACCGGGTGGGGGAGGAAGGCGAGGGCTTCGGCTACCTGCTCGACGGCCTGAACGCCGAACGCGTCCTGGTCGCCGCCGAGGCCCTCGGCACCGGCCGCGCGGCGCTGCGCCGCGCGGTCGCCTACGCCAAGGCCCGTATCGTCTTCGGCCGCCCGATCGGCCAGAACCAGGGCATCTCGTTCCCGCTCGCCGAGGCGCACGCGCGGCTCGGCGCGGCCGAACTCGCCATCCGGCAGGCGTCCTGGCGCATCGATCACGGCCTGCCCGCGGGGGAGCAGGCCAACCTGGCCAAGTTCCTCGCCGCCGAGGCCGGCTTCCAGGCCGCCGACGCGGCCCTGCAGACCCACGGCGGGTTCGGCTACGCGAACGAGTACCACGTCGAGCGCTACTGGCGGGAGGCGCGGCTGATGCGCATCGCCCCGGTCCCGCAGGAGATGGTCCTCAACTACCTCGCCGAGCACGTACTCGGCCTGCCCCGGTCGTACTAGGCGGGCGCATGATGGCCTCCGATACGCCGGGAACCCTCAGGCCCCTGGACGGGCTGCGCGTGCTTGACCTGTCGCGGGCGCTGTCCGGCCCGTTCGCCGGCCGGATCCTGGCCGACCTCGGCGCTGACGTGGTCAAAGTCGAACTGCCTGGCGCGGACATCGCGCAGACGTACGGCAAGGTGGTCCGCGGCCGTTCCGGGCTCTACTCCCAGCTCAACGCGGGCAAGCGGTCGATCAGGCTCGACCTGCGCCAGCCCGGTGACACCGCCCGGCTGCTCGACCTGGCCGCCGCCTGCGACGTGGTGGTGGAGAACTTCCGGCCGCGGGTCCTCGACCGGTTCGGGGCCGGCTGGCCGGCGCTGTCCGCGGTCAATCCGCGGCTGGTGATGCTGTCCATCTCCGGGTTCGGTCAGGACGGTCATGAGGCCGAACGCCCTGCCTACGCGCCCATCATCCACGCCGAAGCCGGCCTCATCGGACGCCAGGCCGACATCAGCGGAGGCCCGCCCGCGGACATCGCGTTCGCACTGGCCGACGCGCTGGCCGGGCTGCACGGCACGATCGCGATCCTGGCGGCGCTGCGGCTGCGCGACCGCACCGGAACCGGTCAGCACATCGACGTCAGCATGCTCGACGCGATGCTCGCCACCGACGACTACACCCACTACAGCATCGACGAGCACCCGATCTGGCCCGCGCGCGGCGAGACGTGGCCCGCTCCCGGCGGCCCGATCCTCATCGCCTCTGACCGCAGGCACCTCTGGCGGCAGCTGACGGCCTGCTTCGGCGTGACCGACCCCGACCCGGACGCGCCGCTGGCGGACAAGCTGCGAGCCAGGGCGCGGGTCATCGCCGAGTGGACCGCCGGTCATGACGACCGCGACGCGCTCAAACGCGACCTGGAGAAGGCGAAGCTTGCCTGGGCGGAGATCCGGCATTCCGGCGACGTCCTGACCTCCCCGGCCCTGGCTGGGCGCGGCGCCGTCGTCGAGGTCACCGACAGCGATGGCGAGCGGCGGTCGGTGATCCGGATGCCCTACCGGTTCAGCGACGCCATATCCGGACCCGCCCGCGGCGTCCCGGAAACAGGCGAGCACACCGCGGACGTCCTCCGCGACTGGACCGGCCGCGCGGACTTACCGGCCCCGCGGACTTACCGGCCCCGCGGACTTACTGATGCCGGCCCCTTGCTGACGCCGGGCCTTACTGGATGCGGGGCGTTGCCGGATGCCCGGCCTTTCGTTGACACGGTCTCGCTTCACCCATAGGGTTGGAGCGCTCCAATCGTTACCGAGAAGAGGGCAGATGGCAACCCCAGGGCGCGTCGGCCGCAAGCCGACCCTGGAGACCGTCGCGGCCCGGGCTGGCGTATCGAAGTCGCTTGTGTCGCTCGTGCTGCGCAACTCGCCGAAGGTCAGCTCCGCCAGCCGCGAGGCGGTCATGCGCGCCGTGGCCGAACTCGGGTACCGGCCCAACGCGGCGGCTAGGCAGCTTGCCGAGCGCCAGTCCCGCACGGTTGGGGTGCTGCTGAACGACCTGCGTCAGCCCTGGTTCGCGGACATGCTCGACGGCCTGACGCCAGCCCTGCACGCGGGTGGAAAGCACATCATGCTCGGCGACGGCCGGATAGACCGGATGATGGACGAGACGCTGACCTGGTCGTTCCTCGATCTCGGCGTCGACGGCCTGGTGCTCGCCGGATCGATCCCCGTCTCGCAGGCCATCATGGACATAGCCAGCACCATTCCGACCGTCGCCGTAGGCGGCCGCGGCCTGGATCTTGATCTGCCGCACGTGGACGTCCTAGCCAACGACAACCACCTCGGCGGGACGCTCGCCGTCCGGCATCTGATCGAGTTCGGGCATACCCGGATCGCCCATATCTCCGGCCTGCCCAGCGTGGCCGGCCGTCTGCGTATGCAGGGCTACGAGGATACGATGCGCGCGGCCGGTCTCGGCGGATGCGTGCTCATCGAGCCCGGGGACATGAGCGAGGAAGGCGGTTACCGCGCCGCGGTCCGGCTTCTGAGCCGACCCGACCGCCCGACCGCCATCTTCGCCGCGAACGACCTGACCTGTGTCGGAGCCCTTTCCGCCGCCACTGCCCTCGGTGTCCGGGTACCCGGGGAACTGTCGCTCGTCGGCTTCGACAACTCCGTCTTCGCCCGGCTGCGGGCGCTCTGGCTCACCAGCGTCGACGGCTCCGCCTACGCGATGGGCCAGCAGGCCGCCCGCATGTTGCTGGCCCGCATCGAGCACCCGGACACACCCGGCCAGACCCAGCTGATGCGCCCGCGCCTGGAAGTCCGCGGATCAAGCGGCCCGGTCCCCTGATGCCCGAATCGCAGCCCTTAAAGTGCCCGCGGGATCGGCAATCACAATGACTGGACTGGAAGTCGGGTTCGCTGGCAGGTAAGCCGCATATAACCGGTTTGGAGCCCACATCCGTTTCCCCGGAATTCGTGTCGGCTTAACCGTGCGTTCATGCACATTGCACTCGCTGCACAGCCGCACCCGGTAGCTTTCAAAGCCGACGAAGCTACCAATATGTGACTAGCCCGCAAGGAGCATCCGTAATGGCGGGGAGAGGCCGGATGCTGTCGATGGTGGTGGTCGCCGCGTTTCTCCTTGGGCTGACGGCATGCGGGAGCGGAACCACCGGGAGGGCTGGCGGGCACCTCGCGACCGCTTCCGACGGCAGTCCGGCCGGGTCAGCGCCACCGGCCTCATCCCTCACCGAAACGGGGAGCACCCTGCTGTTCCCGCTCATGCGCACCTGGGCGGCGGTGTACCACCAGCAGTTCCCTGACGTTGCCATCAGCACCGCGGCCACCGGCTCTACCACCGGGATCGCTGATGCGTCCGGCGGGACGGCTGACATCGGGACGTCGGATGCCTACCTTTCCAGTGGCAACCTGGTCAAGAACCCCGCCCTGCTCAACATTCCGCTGGTCATCTCCGCGCAGCAGGTCGATTACAACCTTCCCGGACTCGGCGCTGGCAGCCACGTCAAGCTCAGCGGCGCGGTGCTGGCGCGGATGTACGAGGGAACGATCACGGCGTGGAACGACCCGGCCATCGCCGCGCTCAATCCCGGCGTGCGGCTGCCAGCGATCAAGGTCGTGCCGGTGCATCGTTCGGATGGCTCCGGCGACACGTTCTTGTTCAGCAGCTACCTGTCGACGCAGGACCCAGCCTGGAACAACACCATCGGGTACGGCACCACGGTGGCCTGGCCGCCGGTCCGCGGTGCGCTCGCCCGGCGTGGCAACAACGGTGTGGTAGCCGGGTGCGAGGCGGTATCCGGCTGCGTCGCGTACGTGGGGATCAGCTATCTTTCCCAAGCGCTGGCGGGCGGGCTGGGCGAGGCTGAACTAGCGAACGCCGCTGGTCGGTTCGTGCTGCCGACGGCGGCGACGATCAGCGCATCGGTGGCGAGCTTCTTGTCGTCGACCCCGCCCAACGAGACGATTTCGATGGTCGACGGCCCGGCGGCTAATGGGTATCCCATCGTCAACTACGAGTACGCCATCGTCAGCACCAGGCAGTCGGACCCGCTCAAGGCGCGGGCTATAAGAGCCTTCCTTACCTGGGTGATCACCACGGGGAACTCGGCGCCATACCTGAACCAGGTAAGGTTCCAGCCGCTGCCCGCGGCGGTGGTCACTCTCGCCGCCCAGCAGATCGCGCAGATCAGCTGATGGCCAGGCGATCCGTGGCCGCCACGATGCCGGTCAAGCTCTGGATGCTCAGCGCCGGCCTGGTGCTGCTGTCGCTGGCATGGGGGGTGCTGGGCGGCTGGATCGTCAGCCAGCACGCCTCCGCCGCCAGTGATGTGGTCCATGTGGATGAACCGCTCGCCCTGGCCGCGCAGCAGATGTACGAGTCCATCTCCGATGCCGACGTGACCGCCACCACGACGTTCCTGTCCGGCCCGGAGCCACCGCTGGCTTCGCTGCAGCGCTACCGGGCCGACGTCGCCGGGGCCGCCGCTGACCTGGCCCGGCTCAAGAACGCCGCGGACGGGAATCAGCCGCTCACCGCAGCCCTCGCGGCCTTCTCCGCCGGGCTGCCCGTCTATACCGGCTACGTCGCGCAGGCCCAGACCGAGTACGCGCTGGGATACCCCCTGACAGGCGGCTCGTTCATGCAGGTTGCCTCGGAGGAGGCGCACCTGGTGCTGCTGCCCGCCGCCAGGACCATCTACACGCTGCAGGACGCTGCGCTCACGGCGGCGAGCAGCCAGGCGACGGGGGTGCCGCTGGTGATCGTCGCCGGAGTGCTCGCGGTCGTCACCGGGTTCGCCCTGTACCGTACCCAGCGGTGGCTGACCCGGCGTACCCACCGGGTGTTCAATTACGGCCTGGTCATGGCGTCGGCCGCGCTGATCGTCAGCGTCGTGTGGCTGCTGGTCACATTCGCGGTGGCGCGCTCGGACCTGGCTCAGGGCATTGGGCATGGTTCACGCCCGGCGGGAACGCTGGCACAGGCGAGCATCGATGTGCAGCAAGCCCGGGGAGATGAGATCCTCAACCTGATCTCGCGCAGCGGTGACACTTCATTCGAGCAGAATTTCCGGTCGGTGCGCGACCAGATCGGCCCGGGCACCGGCACCCTTCTCGCAGTCGCCGCTGCGGCGAGCCGAGGGCAGGCGGTGCCGCAGGTGACCGCGGCGGCACGCGACGCGGCCAGCTGGTACTCAGCGAACGAGCAGGTTTACCGCCTCGACCTGGCGGCAGCGTACGCGGCCGAAACCAAGCTGGTGATCGGGACCGGGCCGGGCAGCTCGGCAGCTGGGTATACCCAGGTGGAGAGCGACATAAGCCGCGCGATCGCCGACGACCTCAGCACGTTCCAATCCAGTGCCACGGCGGGAGCCAGTGCGTTCGGCCCGGTGGAGGGCGTGGTGATCGCAGCGGCCCTGCTGATGGCTGGCGCGTGCGCCTGGGGCCTTAGCCGCCGTCTCGGCGAATACCGGTGAGCCCGGGAGCCTTGCCCGAAAGCCCTACAAGGGCTCCCGGGACCAACGGCCCTTATTAGGCGCGGACGCGTCACAGTAACGTGTGCCCAAGTAGCGGCCGGGGCCGACCGGCGGCTATGGCGGGCGCTGGTAGCTGGAACAGCGGAATTCAGCGGGCAATGCGCGGGGGTGAGTGATCGTGTACGTCGTGATGGTGGCGCCAGAGTGCGCGCCGGTGGCTAAAGCCGGCGGGCTCGGCGATGTGGTATCCGGTCTGAGCCGGGAATTGGAGCTCAGGGGGAACGCGGTCGAGATCATCCTGCCGAAGTATGCCAGCATGCAGTACTCGGATATCTGGGGCCTGCAACCCACTTACCGCGACTTGTGGGTGCCGTGGTACGAAGGAGCACTCCGCTGCACGGTGTGGTTCGGCTACGCGAACGGGCGGAAATGCTTTTTTATCGAGCCGCACTCGGCAGCCAACTTCTTCGGCCGGGACCGCCTGTATGGGTACCGCGACGACGCGGAGCGGTTCGCGTTCTTTTCCAAGGCGGCAATCGAGTTCATGCTGCGGGCGAATAAGCGCCCCGATGTCATTCATTGCCATGACTGGCAGACCGGGCTGGTCCCGGTCCTGCTGTATGAGCAGTACGGCGAGGTGATGCCGGAGCAGAGAGTCTGCTACACCATTCACAACTTCCGCCATCAGGGCACCAGCGACGAGCAGGTGCTCTGGGCTACCCGGCTCGGCCGGCCCGACTATTTCCTTGACGCCGACCGGCTGGGTGATGACTTCCGTTACCGGGGCCTGAATCCGATGAAGGGCGGGGTGATGTATTCGAATTTCGTGACCACGGTATCCCCCAGCCACGCGGACGAGGCGCTGTACGGTGACGCCAGCTCCGGGCTCGGCCGCACCCTCAAGGAGTATCAAGACAAGTTTCGCGGCGTACTTAACGGTGTCGACTACGACGTATGGAATCCCGAGACCGACCCGATTCTGCCGTCCCGTTATTCACTCGACACCGTCGAGCGCAAGTACGAGAACGCAGATGCGCTCAGGGACCGGTTCTGGCTGCGCAAGACCCGCAGCCCCGTCGTCGCGTACGTAGGCAGGCTAGACGAGCAGAAGGGCATGCAGTTGGTCCACCATGCCCTCTTCTACACTCTGGCCCGCGGCGGTCAGTTCGTGCTTATCGGTGATGCCCACTACCACGACAGCATCAATGGCCATTTCCGTCACCTCAAGGATTACCTCAACGACAACCAGGATTGTCATCTCGAACTCGGATACCGCGAGGAACTGGCCCATCTCGTCTATGCGGGCGCGGACTTGCTGGTGGTGCCCAGCACGTTCGAGCCGTGCGGATTGGCTCCGCTGATCGCGATGCGGTACGGGACGGTGCCCGTGGTGCGGGCGACCGGCGGGATGATCGACACCGTGTTCGACCGCGACTACTCGGGGCGCCCGTCGGCAGAGCTCAACGGGTACGTCTTTCACCATACGGACAACCAGGCCATCGAGTCCGCGCTCAGCCGCGCCCTCCGCCTGTGGTCGGACAGCCCGGGCGAATTCCGCAAGCTCGTGGCTAACTGCATGCGCGCCGATTACTCGTGGGCCCGGCCCGGCCAGAAATACCTGGATATTTACGAGTACATCCGGCACAAGTGAGCCGTGGTTTACCATTAATTAGCTGCCGGCCACCACTGGCTCAGGCACCCCTTGCCTACACCGCCGCCCGCGGCCGGGTGATGCCCCAGAACAGCAGGTACCTCGGCTGTCCAGCGTCACGTATCAGGCTGAGCAACTGACCGACGCTGCGAACCCGTGTGTGCTGTTCACCCTGTGGTGACGTCGACCCGGACGGCGCGGCCGGTCTGCAGGCTCTCGTTCGCGGCGTCCGCCAGGACCAACGCCGCGCGTCCGTCGGCGAAGCCGGGGCTCGGGGCCGTGCCCGTTTCGGCGCAGGTGATCAGGTGGTCGAGTTCGGCCCGGTAGGCGGCGGCGTAGCGGTCAAGGAAGAAGTTCAGGCAGGGCGGGGCGGTCTCGGTGCCGGACGCGCCGGATCGGCGCACGCTGGTGGCGGTCTGGTTGGCCGCGCTCAGCATCGCCTCGGCGCCGAACGCCTCGAGCCGCTGGTCGTACCCGAACGAGCAGCGCCGGCTGTTGACGATCTGGCAAAGCTCGCCGTCTGCCCCGCGCAGCACGACCATGGCCGAGTCGATGTCTCCCGCCTCGGCGATATAAGGCTCGATCAGGTTTGCCCCCATGGCCTGGACCTCTACGATGTCGCGGAGGAAGAACCGCGCCATATCGAAGTCGTGGATCGTCATGTCCCGGAACAGCCCGCCGGAGGTGGCGATATAGGCGGCCGGGGCGGGCGCCGGGTCCCGGCTGGTGATGACGAGCTGCTCGAGACGGCCGATCTCGCCGCTGGCTATCCGGTTGCGTATCTCGGCGAAAGACGGGTCGAACCGGCGGTTGAAGCCGATCATGACGGTGGCGTCCAGGCCCTTGATGTCCGCCCAGCAGGCGTCGACCCGGGCCAGGTCCAGATCGATCGGCTTCTCGCAGAGCACCGCCTTGCCGGCCTGCACCGAGGCGGTCAGCAGGTCCACGTGGGTCGGCGTCGGCGAGGCGATGATGACGGCGCCGATGTCAGGATCGCCGAGGATCGTCTTGGCGTCCCCGGTGGGCGTCGCGCCGTACCGCGCGGCGACCTCGCGCGCCGCGGCCTCGACCGGGTCATAGACGACGGCAAGCTCAGCCCGCGGGTGCATGGCCACGGAGGCGGCGTGGACGCGGCCGATCCTCCCCGCTCCGAACAGACCGAAACGCAGCATGGACGACTCCTCGGCGGTGGCGTCAGCGGATCTCAATATAGACAGTGCCGTCTATGACCTTAGTGGGGTACGTGCGGATGTCGACCAGCACCGGCGCGCCGAGCGCCTTGCCGCTGGTGTAATCGAACCGCCCGTTGTGCTTGGGGCATTCGATGATGCCGTCCATGACCAGGCCGTCGCACAGCAGGGTCTTTTCGTGGGTGCAGTGGCCGTCGGTGGCGTAGTAGACGTCATCCGGGGACCGGTAGATCGCATAGTCGTTGCCTTCGTGCTCGAACGGGATGACGTCCTCGGGGTCGATGCCGTCTGCCTCGCAGGCGGCGATCCACTGGGCCATCGGGTGTCTCCTTAGGCTGCGGTCGCGGTGGCCAGCGGCAGCGCGCGGCCGTCATTGAGGGGCGTGGGCTCGTTGAACGGGGCGGCACCGGGCAGCAGTTCGCGGCGCACGTAGTATTCCTGGTCCCTGAGCTGGCGCAGGATCGCCGGGATGATCTCCTTGTAGGCCGCCCACAGCGACGGGTACACCGGCGCGCAGTCGCGGGAAATCTCCTCGTGCAGCTCGGGAAGCCGGTAGTACGGCACCATCGGGAACATGTGATGCTCGACGTGGTAGTTCATGTTCCAGTACAGGAACCGGTTGACCCGGCACATCTTCACCGTGCGGGTGTTCAGCCGGTGGTCGAGCACGTTCTCGCCGAGCCCTGCGTGCTGAGTGAAGCCGTAGAAGTAGAACAGGCACGCACCGTACAGCCGCGGCCCGCCGATCAGCACCACCGGCAACCAGGTCCGCAGCCCGATCGCCAGGGCGACGGTAACCGCATAAATGGCCAGGTGGATCCGGGCGGTGCGGTAGACCTTGTGGCGTTCGGACTGCGGGACGTAGTCGGCCTCGTCGCCGGTGAGCCGCCCTGAGGCGTGCACGAACATCAGCCGGAACGACACCGGCACGTCGACCAGGCCGATAAGGTTCGCCAGCAGCCTGACCAGCCGCGCCGGGCGCATGACCGCGATCTCCGGGTCCCGCCCGACGACCAGGGTGTCGGTGTGGTGCCGGGTGTGGCTCCACCGCCAGGTGGTCGGGTCGCGCATGATCATGAAGGAGGCGACCTGGTACAGGCCCTCGTCCATCCAGCGGGTCTTGAACGCCGTGCCGTGCCCGGACTCGTGCCAGCGCGAGTCCGACGTCGAGCCGTACAGCAAGCCGTAGGCCAGGAAGAACGGCACCGCCCACCAGCTGTGCCAGACCGTCCAGAAGGTGATGCCGAGGCCGGCGAACAGCAGGATCAGCCCGATCCAGATCGCGGTGTCCCGGATCGCCGGGTAGTCGGAGCGCTTCATCAGCTCCTTCATCCGCTTGCGCGGCACCGCGCTGCGGAACCAGTCCCCGCCGGCCAGGCCGGCGTCCACCGCCGCCTGGTTCTCCGGACCTGTAAGGCTGTACCGCGTCAGCCGTTCCCTGCCCATTCCCGATCACACCTCCGCCTAGCGCCGCCTAGTTGGAGCGCTCCAACTCCTCTAATCGTCACTTATCCCGCGGTCTCTGTCAAGGGATCGCGGTGGGGACAGGCCGACGCTCCCCCTGGTGGATGCCAGGGAACCTTCTAAGTGCGTGAATGCCGAGAACGGCGAGGCTGCTGTGGCCCTCGGCGCTACTTGACGCACCCGGGCGGGCATTAAGGCTCTGTTGGAACGCTCTATTTAGGAGGGCTGCTGGTGGGAGAAAGCGCGGCTCGTTTGGTAAAGAGGCTCGGTGAGACGTTCGGCGGCAAGCCCGCCGCTGGTATGGGTAACCAGGCTCAGGGCATTCCTGCTAGCCGGTAGTGAGGTTGGGTGTCTGCCGTGAAGACAGGGCCCTGAACGCGCGTAATTCTCGGTATATGCGACACGAATGTGTCGATCGCCCGGCACCCGATGACGAGGGGCCGCGGCGCCACCCGGATCAGTTCGCCGTGCCGGAGGAAGCCATGTGCCAGCATCAGCCCCGGTGCCCAGGCGCGTTGACGCTAGACCGCATAGCCGCACGTGTAGTGGCCTGCCACGCCGAGCAAGGTTGGAGCCTGCTCTGCAACGGCGTGGTGCTCTTTGACGATGGGGGAGTACTTCTCCTAGACGACCGAGTCATCCCTGACCGGGCGCCCGCGATGTCAAGGGCTGCCTGAGGGACAGATGGTAGGAGAGATGGTAGTTAGAGAGCCGGTGATGCGTTGTGAGCGCTAACATACGGGCCAAGGAAAACCAAGAGGGCTTGCGCAAGCTGCTCAGCGAACGCGAGCCCGTGTTCGCCGCGATGCTGCAAGCGGCTGAGCAGCAGGTCGATCAGGAGCTGTCATGTGGCACTAATCCTGGATCGGCTCATAGGTGCGATTGGAGGCGCATTATGGACACGGCATGGCTCTATCACCTGGATAGGTCGGTATGCGTCGATCGCTGGTCGTGCCGGGAACTGGACCATACGAGCGTCCCTCCGCGGTGCGGCGCAGGGGCCGAGGACCGGTCGATCGGCTGCGAGCTTCCGATAGGTCACCCGGGACCGCACCTGCACGTCGAGGACCGGAAATGCCGGGTGCTTGGCAACGGCGGCAACGTGAGCAGGAAGATCACCGGCATCATGCGGCGCCAAGAGCACCCCGCCTCCCCGCTGCCGGCCGCGACCTAAGAAGCCGGCCTGCCAGCTGCGCTGCGGCCTCCTGGGGACATCTCAGCGCCGCCAGTCGGTAAGGCCAAGGTCAGAGTAGGCATTGGCTCGCTGACGGCCAATAATCGTAGGGTGACCGAGGCCCCCATTCGAGTCGCGCTGGCTGACGATGACGTCCTCCTCCGCGAGGGTCTTGCGAGCCTGCTCGAGCGCTCCGGCTTTGCTGTAGCTGGGCAATGCGGCGACGCGTCGCAGCTCATCGCGCTCGTTCGGAAGCAGCAGCCAGAGCTGGTGATCGTGGACATCCGGATGCCGCCGGACCATTCCACTGAGGGTCTCGACGCGGCACGCGTGATCCGCGCGGAATACCCGGGGATCGCCATCCTAGTCTTGTCAGCGCATGTCGAGGTCGAGCACGCGATGGACCTGCTGGCCAGCGGGGATCGCAGCGGCTACCTGCTGAAGAGCCGCGTCACCGACGTGGAAGACTTCATCGAGACGCTGAAGCGGATCGTACGGGGCGCCTCGGTCGTGGATCCGGTTCTCGTCCAGGAACTCGTCGCGGCTCGCCGCGTTGACGATCCGCTCGACGTGCTCTCCCCGCGGGAACGCGAGGTGCTCTCGCTCATGGCGGAGGGCCGTTCCAACAGCGGGATCTCGCGCGAGCTATGGGTGACCGAAGGTACCGTGGAGAAGCATGTACGCAGCATCCTGATGAAGCTCCGCCTGCCGGAAGCCGACGACGTGCACCGCCGGGTCCTCGCCGTCCTTGCCTTCCTGGAAGCCCGGTAGTCCCGGGCTGGCTAGGATCGGCTGAGAATCCGCCGGATCGCTGTCGCCGACACCTCCGACTTCGGCAGAAAGCCAGCCGCGGGGCTTTCGGCGATCAGCTCCGCATAGTCTGCCTCGGATCTCGTTGAGATCAGGATCATCGTCATCTGGCCGCGTCTACCGGGGTCGGCCAGGCGACGGACAAGATCGAAGCCGTTCTCGCCGCCGAGCGAGATGTCGACGAGGACCACATCCGGGCGCTGCGCGCAGGCCTGCCGAAGCGCCTCGGCGGTGCTCGAGGCGATGCCTACGATCGTCACGCCTTCTCGCTCAAGGAGAAGGGACATCGCCTCCAGGAGCGCAGTGTTGTCATCAACCAGCAGACAGCGCAAGCCCACATGGTCAGCCTGGCAGGCGATCTGCGTTCCGGCATTGCCGCTAGCCGGAAACCCGTCACTGCGGCTAGCGGAGCGACGAGCCCTGAGCAATTCCTTATGCCTACTCCGGCGCACCGACATCGATTGTCGTCGAGCTTCCTCTCGCGGTGAGCGACACGCGCTCGCTCTTAGCTGAGGACCGCGCTGTAGCTGAGCCGTCACCTGTAGCCGAGGGCCGTCACCTGCTGGTCCCGCTGCCGCGCACCGCGGCGGCCTCGATCTCCGCCAGTTCGGCATGAAGGCTCCGCACGGCGTCTTCTCCCCAGATAGGCGAGCCGAACCGGTGATGCGTGATGGCCGTCAGCATGAGGAAGCGGGCCTCGGTCGCGTCGAATCCCGCGTGCAGCCAGTCCGCGTATTCCATGCTGGCATCCCCTCGCTGTCGCTTCTCTAGCCTCACGCGGCTCCGGTGGACCTCAAGCCGGCTATTGCTAGGCTCCGGCCGGCTCGTGTCACTCCGGTCGGCCAGAGCCATGAGAACAGGATCGCGCGCCGTCCCCGGACCGGGCATCATGGCCAGCGCCCGTCGTCCGGTAGGGCTGGCTTTAATTCCGGCATACCAGCTAGCCGGTAGAGATGAGGGCGCTAGCCGCGCGGACCTTCTCCCAGATCAGTTAGTGAGGGGCAGTTCACTTACTGGCAGCGGCCTAGTGCCCAGGCACCCGTGCGCCATCACCTCGAGAAGCTCGGTGAGCCGCTCGTCGGCGAGCCCGCTCCGGAAGAACAGCGTCGACTGGATCGCGCCGATCGCCGCGTGCACGGCCAGGCGCACCTCCCCGTCGGCCAGGTCGGGCCGCAGCGGCGCCAGCAGGTGCGCCCATTCCTCGATGTAGTGCCGCTGCAAGCGGCTCAGCCTGCGCCGCTCGTCCTCGGGCAGCGTGCGCACCTCGCGGTGGTAGACGGCGAGCGCGTCGCGGTCGGTCAAGGCCACCTCGATGTGGTCCCGGACCAGCATGGACAGGCACTCGCGCTCGCCGCGTGCGGCGGCGATGATCTCACCGGCCCGCGTCATCAGCCGGTCCATCACCCGGTCGGCCATGGCCACCAGGATCGCCGTCTTGCTGTCGAAGTGCCGGTAGATGCCCGAGCCGACGATGCCGGCTTCGGCACCGATGTCCGCCATCGAGATCGCGTCGAAGCCCCGTCGGGCACCCAGGGCGGCGGCGGCCACCAGGATCCGTTCCTTGCGGTCCGGATCGCGCCGCCGCGGCGACCGCTGTGATGCTCCCCGCGCCGGTGTGCTCCGGGCCGATGTTGCCTGCGCCGCCATCTAGCCAGTGTCGCATCCACGCGTTAAGGTCGCTAGTGAATGATGAGTCACAATCAGGGAAGGCCGGGCGTGGACTTTGCCGAATCCGCGGAACACCGTGCGCTGCGGGCCGCCGTAGGCGGCATAGCCGCCAAGTTCGGACCGCATTATTACGCCGAACGGGCTGCTGCACGCCGTCCTTGCACGGAATTGTGGCAGGCCCTGGGGGACGCCGGGTTCCTCGGCGTGAACATCCCGGAGGCCTATGGCGGTGGCGGGGGAGGGCTGACTGAACTCGCCCTGGTCTGCGAGGAAATCGCCGCCGCCGGGACCCCGCTGCTGCTCCTGCTCGTGTCCGCGGCCATCTCGGCCGAGATGATCTCCGAGTTCGGCACCGAGGAGCAGCGCCAGACCTGGCTGCCCGGCCTGGCCAGCGGCGCCGCCAAGGTCGTGTTCGCGATCACCGAGCCGGACGCGGGCTCCAACACCTTGCGCATCTCCACCACCGCCGTCCGGGACGGCGAGGACTGGGTGCTGCACGGCACGAAGTACTACATCTCCGGGGTCGACGAGGCCGAAGCCCTCCTGGTGGTCGCGCGGACCGGGCAGGACGAGCGCGGGGCCCGGCTCTCGCTGTTCATCGTGCCGTCCGACGCCGCGGGCCTGGACAAGCACCTGCTCCCGGTCGACCTGCTGCTACCGGAGCGGCAGTTCACCCTGCACTTCGACGGCGTCCGGGTCGGCCCGGGCGCGCTGGTCGGCGAGGAAGGTGCCGGGTTCCGGCAGGTGTTCCACGGTCTGAATCCCGAACGAATCACCGGAGCCGCTCTCGGCGTCGGGATCGCGCGCTATGCCCTGGGCGCCGCGGCCCGGTACGCCAGCGACCGGAAGGTCTGGTCCGAGCCGATCGGCACCCACCAGGGCGTGGCCCATCCGCTGGCCAAGGCGAAGATCGAGACCGAGCTCGCGGCGCTGATGATCAGGCAGGCCGCCTGGCAGCACGACCATGGCCAGCCTGCTGGCGAGTCCTCCAACATGGCCAAGTACGCCGCCGCCGAGGCCGCGATCGCCGCCATCGACGCGGCCATCCAGACCCACGGCGGGAACGGGCTGGCCAGCGAGTACGGCCTGATGCCCTACTGGGGGCTGGCGCGGCTGCTGCGCATCGCGCCGGTTAACCGGGAGATGATCCTCAACTACGTCGCCCAGCACAGCCTGGGCCTGCCGAGATCGTATTAGCCACGTGCCGGTTCTTATCTCCCACGTCGACCCGAACGACGAGACCTACCGCGCCAACCGCGCCGCGCAGCTCGCCGTGCTCGACGAACTGGGTAAACAGCTCGAGCTAGCGATCGCGGGCGGCGGGGAGCGCTACCAGCAGCGGCACCGCGACCGGGGCCGGCTGCTGGCCAGGGAGCGGATCGAGCTGCTCGTCGACCCGGACAGCCCGTTCCTCGAGCTGTCGGCGCTGGCCGCGTGGGGAACCGGGTTCACCGTCGGGGCCACCGTGGTGACCGGCATCGGAGTCATCTCCGGCGTCGAATGCGTGGTCATCGCGCACGACCCGACCGTCCGCGGCGGCGCGATGAACCCGTACTCGCTGCGCAAGACCCTGCGCGCGCTGGAGATCGCCCGCACCAACCGGCTGCCGGTGATGAACCTGGTGGAGTCGGGCGGCGCGGACCTGCCGACGCAGGCCGACCTGTTCGTCCCGGCCGGCCGGATCTTCCACGAGCTGACCGAACTGTCCGCCAACGCCGTGCCCACCGTGGCGCTGGTGTTCGGCAACTCGACCGCGGGCGGCGCCTACGTGCCCGGCATGTGCGACTACTCGGTCCTGGTGGACGGGCAGGCGAAGGTGTTCCTCGGCGGGCCGCCGCTGGTGAAGATGGCCACCGGCGAGGAATCCGACGACGAGTCGCTGGGCGGTGCCGAGATGCACTCGCGGGTTTCCGGGCTCTCGGATTACTTCGCCGTCGACGAGCACGACGCCATCCGCATCGGCCGGGACATCATGGCCAGGATCAACTGGCGCAAGCAGGGCCCCCCACCCACCTCCCCATCCCCCTTCATTGGGCCGGCCGTGCCGCCCAGGTACGACCCGGACGAGATCCTCGGCATCGTGTCCGCCGACGTGAAGGTGCCGTTCGACCCGCGCGAGATCCTCGCCCGCGTCGTGGACTCCTCCGACTTCGACGAGTACAAGCCGCTGTACGGCACCTCGCTGGCGACCGGCTGGGCGCGGGTACACGGCTACCCGGTCGGGGTGCTGGCCAACCACCGGGGCGTGCTGTTCAGCGAGGAAGCCAAGAAGGCCAGCGAGTTCATCCTGCTGGCCAACCAGACCGACACGCCCCTGGTGTTCCTGCAGAACACGACCGGCTACATGGTCGGCGCCAGCTACGAGCAGGGCGGCATCATCAAAGACGGCGCGAAGATGATCAACGCGGTGACCAACTCGGCTGTCCCGCACCTGACCATCAACATGGCATCCTCGTTCGGGGCGGGCAACTACGGCATGTCCGGCCGCGCCTACGACCCGCGCTTCATGTTCGCCTGGCCGAGCGCCAAGCTCGCCGTGATGGGCGCGGCCCAGCTCGCCGGGGTGCTGTCCATCGTCGGCCGGGCGTCGGCCGCGGCCACCGGGCGGCCGTTCGACGAGGAGGCGGACCAGGCCCGCACCGCCGCGATCGAGGCTCAGATCGAGGCCGAGTCGCACTCCTTCTTCGTCACCGCCCGCCTGTACGACGACGGCATCATCGACCCGCGCGACACCCGGACCGTCCTGGGCCTGGCCCTGTCGGCCGTGCACAACGGCCCCGTCGCCGGCCGCCGCGGCTTCGGCGTCTTCCGGATGTGATGCCAGTGCCAGATACGAGGGCCATCGCCAAGCTGCTGATCGCCAACCGCGGCGAGATAGCGGCCAGGGTAATAAGGTCCGCGCACGCGCTCGGCATCGCCACCGTCGCCGTCTACTCCGACCCGGACGCCGCCGCCCCCTACGTGACGCTGGCCGACGAGGCGGTCCGGCTGCCCGGCGCGGCGCCCGCCGATACCTACTTGCGCGGCGACCTCATCATCGCGGCGGCCGCGGCGACCGGTGCCGGCGCGGTCCATCCCGGCTACGGGTTCCTGTCGGAGAACGCTGCCTTCGCGCGGGCCTGCGCCGACGCCGGACTGACCTTCGTCGGTCCCGCGCCCGAGACCATCGCCGCGATGGGCAATAAGGTCGCGGCGAAGGCCACGATGGCCGACGCCGGCGTACCGGTGCTGCCGGGGATGACCGTCACCAAGGACGCTGACCCGGCCGAGGCAGCCACCCGAGTCGGCTTCCCGCTGCTGGTCAAGGCGGCGTTCGGCGGCGGAGGACGCGGCATGCGGCTGGTCGCCGACCCCGCGGAGCTAACCGGAGCAGTAACCAGTGCACGGAGCGAGGCCGCCTCGGCGTTCGGCGACGGCACCGTGTTCCTCGAGCGGTTCCTGACCGACCCCCGGCACGTCGAGGTGCAGATCATCGGCGACCCGGCCGGCACCGTGATCCACCTGTTCGAGCGCGAGTGCTCCATCCAGCGTCGTTATCAGAAAATCGTCGAGGAGTGCCCGTCACCGGCCGTCGACGGTCACCTGCGGGCCGCGCTGGCCGCCGCGGCCGTCACCGCGGGCCAGGCGATCGGCTACACCGGCGCGGGCACCGTCGAGTTCGTGCTGGACCGCGACGGCTCGTTCTACTTCCTGGAGATGAACACCCGGCTGCAGGTCGAGCACCCGGTCACCGAGGAGGTCACCGGCCTGGACCTGGTGGAGCTGCAACTGCGGATCGCCGAGGGCGGGCCGCTGCCGCTTGTGGCCCGCGAGGCGCGGATTAACGGCCACGCCATCGAGGTCCGCCTGTACGCCGAGGACGTCCCGGCCGGGTTCGTGCCCGCCACCGGGACGCTGCACCGGTTCGCGATCCCGCCGGCCCCGGGGATCAGGGTGGAGACCGGCTTCCGCGACGGGTCGGTGGTCAGCCCGCACTACGACGCGATGCTGGCCAAGGTGATCGCGCACGGCCGGACCCGGGCCGACGCGGCGCGGCGGCTGGCCCGCGCGCTGATGAGAGCCGAGATCCACGGCGTGACCACCAACCGCGACCTGCTCGTGGCGATCCTGCGCGAGCCGGGTTTCCTGGCGGGGGCCACCGACACCGGCTACCTCACCCGCCACGATCCCGCGGCCCTCGCCGCGCCCCGCGCCGCGGCCGCCCACGCGCTGGCCGCGGCGCTGGCCCGGCAGGCGCGGCACCGCGCCGAGGCGCCGGTCCTGGGCACGCTGCCCTCCGGCTGGCGCAACGTCTTCTCCGCGCCGCAGCGCGTCGCCTACACCGCGGCCAGCGAGACCTACGCCGTCGCCTACCGGATAACCCGGGACAACGTGCAAGCATCGGTCAACAACCTGCCCATGCACGCCCTCGTCCACGCGGCCAGCCCGGACCGCGTCGACCTCGAAATCGGCGGCACGCGCCGGGAGTACCGCATTCACCAGGTCGGCGCCGAGGTCTACGTCGACGCCAGCGACGGCTCGAGCGCGCTGTCCGAGGTGCCGCGGTTCGGCGACCCCGAGAAGGTCACGCCGACCGGGTCGCTGCTGGCCCCGATGCCCGGCCTCGTGCTGCGGGTCCTGGCCGAGGTCGGCGCGGTGGTCACCGCGGGTCAGCCGCTCCTAGTACTGGAGGCCATGAAGATGGAGCAGACCGTCAGCGCGCCCGCCAGCGGCGTGGTGGCCGAACTGCGGGCCAAGGCGGGGGAGCAGGTCAGCACCGGCCAGGTCCTCGCGGTCCTGGCCGCCGACGGTGAAGGGTGAGGTATGCCAGTAGACATGGCCGCGCTGGCCGCTGATCTCGCCGCCGAGTCGGCCGTCACCCGTGCCCTGGTGGCAGGCCTCGACGAGGCCGGCTGGCGCACGCCGACACCCGCGGCCGGCTGGGACATCGCCGACCAGATCAGCCATCTCGCCTACTTCGACGAGGTCACGGTCCAGTCCGCCGTCCACCCGGAGCAATTCAACGCCGAACTGGCCGCCGCCGAGGCCGACGGCGGCATCAACCCGGACACGATTGCCGTCCGGTTCCGCGACCGCACCGGTGCCGAGCTGCTGGCCTGGTTCGAGGTGGCCCGCGCAGAGCTAATCGACGCCTTCATCGGACTGGACCCGCGCGCCCGGCTGCCGTGGTTCGGCCCGGCGATGAGCGCCGCCTCGTCGCTGACCGCCCGGATCATGGAGACCTGGGCGCACACCCAGGACATCGCCGACGCCCTCGGCGTCACCCGCGAGCCGACGCCACGGCTGCGCCACGTCGCGCACATCGGCGTCGGCGCCCGCGCGTTCAGCTACGCCGTCCGCGGGAAAACCCCGCCGCCCGATCCGGTCCGGGTCGAGCTCATCGCACCGGACGGCGCCCGGTGGAGCTGGGGTCCGGAAGACGCAGAAAACCGGGTCACCGGCCCCGCCCTGGACTTCTGCCTGCTGGTGACCCAGCGCAGGCACCGCGACGATCTCGCGCTGGGCATCGAAGGCCCAGCCGCGACCGAGTGGATGACGATCGCGCAGGCCTTCGCCGGCGCGGCGGGCACCGGGCGATCCCCCGAGGGGTGGGAGGCGAAGGAATGACAAGGCCAGTGCGCATCGCGAACTGCTCCGGGTTCTACGGTGACCGCCTCGCCGCCGCCCGGGAGATGCTGGCCGGCCCGATCGACGTGCTGACCGGCGACTACCTGGCCGAGCTCACCATGCTGATCCTGTGGAAGGCTCGCCGCAAGGATCCCGGTCTCGGCTACGCCAGCACGTTCCTGCGGCAGATGGAGGACGTGCTCGGCACCTGCCTGGAGCGCGGCGTCAAGGTCGTCGCCAACGCCGGCGGCCTCAACCCGGAGGGCCTCGCCGCCAAGGTCACCGAGCTATCAGGCAAACTCGGCCTGAATGCCCGTGTCGCCTACATCACCGGCGACGACCTGGCCCCGGTCATCGGCGACCTGCAGGCCGCGGGCCACGAGTTCACGAACACCGATACCGGGCTGCCGCTGGCCAAGGCCGACCTGCCGGTGGTCACGGCCAACGCCTACCTCGGCGGCTGGGGCATCACGGCGGCGCTGGAAGCCGGCGCGGACGTCGTCATCTGCCCCCGAGTGACCGACGCCAGCCTGGTCACCGGGCCGGCCGCGTGGTGGCACGGCTGGCGCCGCGACGACTGGGACGCCCTGGCCGGCGCCGTCGCCGCCGGGCACGTCATCGAGTGCGGCCCGCAGGCCACCGGCGGCAACTACAGCTTCCTGGCGGAGATCACCGACCGGCGCTACCCCGGTTTCCCGATCGCCGAGGTCGCCGCCGACGGAAGCAGCGTCATCACCAAGCACGACGGCACCGGCGGGCTCGTCTCGGCCGGCACCGTGACGGCCCAGCTGCTTTATGAGATCGGCGATCCCGCTTACCTCAACCCGGACGTCGTCGCGCACTTCGACACGATCCGGCTGGAGCAGGCGGGCCCGGACCGGGTCGCGCTGACCGGCACCCGGGGCAGCCCGCCACCCGACACCCTCAAGGTCGCGCTGAACATGCTCGGCGGCTACCGCAACACCACGACGATGGTCCTGGTCGGCCTGGACATCGAGCAGAAGGCCGAGCACGCCGTGATCTTGCTGACCGGGCTGCTCGGCGGCACCGAGCAGTTCGACGAGTTCGACGTCCGCCTGCTGCGCTTCGACCACCCGAACGCGCCCACCAACGAGCAGGCCACCGCGCACCTGCGGGTCACCGTCAAGGATCAGGATGAGCGCAAGGTGGGCCGCGCGTTCTCCAACGCCGCGACGGAACTCGCGCTGGCCGGCTACGCCGGCTTCCACACCACCAGTCCGCCCACCGCGGCGAGCGCGTTCGGCGTCTACTGGCCCACCCTGGTCCCGGCCGCTCTCGTCACCCAGACGGTGCACTTGCCGGACGGACGAACCCAGGTCGTTCGGCATCACGAAAACCTGCCGCGGACCGCGGTCCGGCTCCAGGCCGGACCCGCCGCGGCCGCCGAGCCCCCCGGCCCCGGCGCCGGCCCGCTCGGGGAGGTCCCGCTCAGGGAGGTCCCGCTCGGGCGGCTGTGCGGCGCGCGGTCCGGCGACAAGGGCGGCGACGCCAACGTGGGCCTGTGGGCTACCAGCCCTCGCGCGTACGCCTGGCTGCGCGAGTACCTGACCGCGGACCGGCTCAGGGGCCTGCTCACCGAGGCGGCAGACCTGCCGGTCGACCGTTACGAGCTGCCGAACCTCCTGGCCCTCAACTTCGTCATCCACGGCCTGCTGGCACCCGGCGTGTCCGCCACCACCCGCCCCGACGCCCAGGCCAAGGGCCTCGGCGAGTACCTGCGCTCCCGCCTCGTCTCGGTCCCCGTCGACCTGCTGTAACGGATCGACGCTGCGCGGGCTGTGGCGCGTCGTGCCGCTGGGATTTGTGATGGGGCATGGCTTCGAGGTCTGGGGCCGGTCCGTTTGTCGGATCGCCTCGTTGCTGGGACGATGGGGGCGTGAAGATGGGAATCCTGTGCGGCGGCGGCCCTGCCCCGGGGATGAACTCGGTCATCTCTGCAGCCACGATCGAGGCCCGGAACTCCGGGTGGGACGTTCTCGGGATCATGGACGGCTTCGAGCACCTCATCGAGGGCCGGATCGAGGAGGCGCGGCCCCTGTCCATCACGGACGTGTCGAGGATCCACGCCCAGGGCGGGTCGATCATCCGGACCTCGCGGGCCAACCCCACGGTGCGAGACGAGAACGCCGCCGACCCGGACTGGAGGCTGCACGCCTGTCTGGAGTCGCTGCAGAAGCTGGGGATCGACGCGCTCGTGACGATCGGCGGGGACGACACCGCGTTCTCGGCGTCCCGGCTGGCCGAGGCGGCCGGAGGGGGCCTGCGCGTGGCGCACGTGCCGAAGACCATCGACAACGACCTGCCGCTACCGGGC
>JBKQQQ010000361.1:0-3212 GCA_052144275.1 Streptosporangiaceae bacterium | reverse complement strand
CGGGTGTTCGGACTGTGCCATTCGGTCCGGGACACGCAGGCGTTCCTGACCGGGCTGGTCGGCGCCGACCCGGAGCGGGTCCGGTTCCTCACCGCGGGCTTCAACCACCAGGCCTTCGTGCTCCGCTTCGAGCAGGACGGCGAGTCGCTGTACCCCCGGCTGGCCGAGATCATCGAGTCCTCGCCCGAGCTGCGCCGACGGGTCCGGGTCGAGATCTTCCGCCGGTTCGGGTACTTCCCGACCGAATCCAGCGAGCACTCCGCCGAGTACGTGCCCTGGTTCATGCGCCACGACGACCAGGTCGGGCAGTTCCGCATCTTCGTGGGCGACTACCTGGCCAGGTCGGAGGAGAACCTGCGCGAACTGGCGGCGCTGCGGCGTGACCTGGCCGCGGACGCCCCGCTGGAGCTGGAGCCGGCGAACGAGCTGGCGTCGCTGTTCATCCACGCGCTGGAGACCGGCACCGAGCGCGAGCTGCACGTGAACATCCGCAACGACGGGCTGATCTCCAGCCTGCCGGACGAGTGCTGCGTCGAGGTGCCCTGCCTGGTCGGGCCGGGGGGCGCCAAGCCGGTGCCCGTCGGCGCGCTGCCGCCCCAGCTCGCCGCGCTGAACCGGACGTTCCTCAACGTGGTGGAGCTGACCGTCCTGGCAGCGCTCGAGGGATCCCGCGAGCACGTCTACCAGGCGGCGCTGCTCGACCCGAACACTGCCGCCACGCTCACCACCGCGCAGATCGTCGCGATGTGCGACGACCTGCTCAAGGCGCACCGCGACCTGCTCCCCGCGGCCCTGCTCCCGCCGGCCCTGCGCCGCTGACCGCGGTGAGGTGTCGGCTAGCCCGGGCGGCGACGGTCCTGGTCACGCTCGTGTCGCTCGGTGTCGGCGTCCCGGCTCCGGCATCCCGGGCCGCACCCGTGGCCAGCGCCGCGGCCAGCGCCGGATCGCGTGTCCCGCCGCCCGGGCACCGCGGCGTCCTGCGCGTCTCCGGCGTGCTCCGGGACGGCGCGGTGGTCACGGCCACCGGCCTGAGCTGGTACGCACCCCGGCTACCGCGCGGGATGACGCTGCTCAGCTTCGAGGTCGCCTACTCGTGGCAGAGCTGCGCACCCAGCGGGCAGCACTGCACGAGCGGGGCGGACTCGACGGCCACGCCGTTCGCCGCGCGCAGTTACGTCGTGGGGCACGCGGACACCGGCCGACGGCTGCAGGTCACCGAAACCGCGTCCGAGGTGGTGGAGACCCAGCGGTCCACGTTCACGTTCCAGGTCATCCGGCGCTCGGTCAGCCGGCTGGCCACCGTGGCCGTCCGCGCCTACCCTCGGCACGAGCCGCCCGTGACGGCGTTCGTCAACGGCACCCCGGAGCGGCGCACCGCCTCGGCGGAAGAGTACTTCCAGGTGGCTGCCCCGCACGAGAACACAGCGGACGGCCGGGTGGCCCAGTGGTACCGGATCGACGGCGGCCAGTGGCGGCCGCTGCCCGGCAGCCGCGTGTTCTACACCGGCCAGCTCGCGGTCGGGCCGCACCAGGTGGCCGTGCGCACGGCCAACCGGGCGGGCGCCACCGAGATCAGCTTCGGCTGGCAGGTGGTTCCGCCGCCACCGCCGGTGGCCTGCCGGCCGTCGGCGCGACATCCCTGCTGGTACCCGCCGCACCTGAACAGCGATCATCGCCCGATGCGATGGGACTGGCAGATCGGCCGGGTCACCCCGCTGCAGCGGCCCGGACCCAAGGGCCGCAGCGCCGTGGACATCTACGACATCGACGGGTTCCTCACCACCCAGGCAGAGGTCCGCGCGATCCGGACCACCTGGCAGGCGAGCACGCTGCGGCACCCGCGGACGGTCTGCTACCTGGACCTGGCCTGGGAGGACTACCGCCCGGACGCGACCCCAGAGACCCCGGAGACCCCGGAGACCCCAGGGGTCCCGGGCGGCTACTTCCCGGCCGCCGCGCTCGGCGCGGTGTACTACGGGTATCCCGAGGAGCGCTGGGTCGACCTGCGCCAGCTGGACGCGCTGAAGCCGATGCTCCGCGAGCGCATCGGCATGTGCGCGCGGAAGGGATTCGACGCGGTCGAGCTGGACGACATCGACAGCTTCGACCCGCCATCCACCACCGGATTCCGGCTCACCCCCGGTGACGCGGAGAACTTCCTGGCTTACGCCTTCAACGAGATCCACCTGGCCGGGATGACCGCGCTGTGGAAGAACTCGCCGTACCTGTCGTGGTGGGGCCGCCAGTACGCGGACGGCGCGGTGGTCGAGGAGTGCTACCTGAACCACGCCTGCTTCGCGGCCCAGTTCCAGGGCAGCCGCCAGTACGGGATCACCTGCACCGGGCTGCGCGGCGGCACGCCGTGCGGCTGGGACGATTTCACCGCGGACGTGACCCGGCAGCAGCCGACCGGGAAGTGGGTCGGCGAAGCCGAGTACGCGGAGGATGACTACGTGTGCAATCCCGGGCAGCGGTGCCCGGGCCCGCGTACGTTCGGCGCGTTCTGCCGGGCCGGTTACTGGCCGCCGCACGGTTTCGCGGCGGTGAAGTTCGACGTCGGCCTGGATGGCCGGATGTTCTACCCCTGCCCTTAGCGTTCACCGCCGGCTCGCGCACCTGGAGCCGGCCCCGGTCGGTCACCACGGTGCCGTCCTGTTTCGTGGTCTGGAGGCGCCGGGCCACTCGCGGTTGTGATCTCGCCCGTGTTAACGTCAGGTAGTCGCTCCGGACCTCGGTGGCTGTGACTGCAACGCTGCCGAGATGCTCGGAGCTTTCGGTGCTCGGATTGAGTAAGACCGGTACGGCTGGTGCTTCTGCGACGGCTAGTCCGGTCCGCAGCCGGGACATCTACCGGCATTACTCCGCCTCGCTGTACCGGCAGGCGCTGCTGACTCTCGATGACTCGGACATACCGGCCCTCTGGCGTGCGGTTTTGCGCAGGCTGACAAGCTCATCGGCCGCCGACCAGGACGGTGATCAAGCATTAGGTTAGCGAACCGGATGCGCTCCAGCGCCGCCGAACTAGCCGGCGGGCTCGCGCACCTGGAGCCGGCCCCGGTCGATCACCACGGTGCCGTCCTGCTTGGTGGTCTGGAACAGCGCGGTGTCGCTGCCGTCCTGCCGCCAGACCGACACCGTCAGCGGCTCGCCGGGCAGCACCGGGCGGCTGAACCGGCCGGACATGGAACGGAACCTGGCCGGGTCGGAGTTGC